>CAYSGA010000006.1:0-22130 GCA_964430165.1 uncultured Eubacteriales bacterium | reverse complement strand
CTGATCGAAGACGGCTATCTCTTCATCGCCCAGCCGCCGCTCTACAAAATCGTCCGCGGGAAAGAGGTCCTTTACCTGAAAGAGGAGCGGGCTTACGAAAAGTGGATCGTCAAGAAGATCTCCGAGGACTTCAAGGTCAGAGTCAAGGGCAAAAAGGAAATCTTCGAAGGCGAGAAGTTCCGCAAGCTCTTCCTCCGGATCATGCAAAAAAAGAATTACATCCAACTGCTCGAGCGGAAGTCGTTTCCCTTTTTCCTCCTCGAGCTCCTGATTCAGGAGGGTGTCAACGGCCTGGAATTCCTCCAGGACAAAAAGGCGGTCAAGCGCCTCCAATCGCTGCTTCAGGCCAACAAGGACCTGTCCGTCGAGATGACCCATGACGAGGAATACGACGCTTGGGAGCTGGCCGTGAAATTCGGCGTCAACGGGATGTCCGTCATCTGCAAGGTCAACTGGGACCTGATCGACTCGATCGAATATAAAGCCCTCTTCAAGATTTTCCAGGAACTGGCGGACTTCAAGGCGCCGTTCGAGGTCCTGTCCGACGGCGAGACCGTCGTCGTGGACAACGAAACCAAGCTCCTCGATTACCTCCATGAAAAAGGGAAGAAGGGCGTCAGCATCCAGCGCTACAAGGGGTTGGGCGAAATGGCTCCCGAGCAGCTCTGGTCGACGACCATGAATCCCGAAAACCGGGCCCTGCTCCGTGTCTCGATCACCGATGCGGTGACCGCCGACGACGTCTTTTCCATCCTGATGGGGGACGATGTCGAACGGCGCCGCGACTTCATCGAAACCAACGCCGCCCACGCGACCAATCTGGATATTTAACCCATGGCCAAAAAAGAAAAAAAAGAGAAAACCGCCCCGAGCGAGTCCGCCCCGGAACAAGAAAATCCGGCTGAAAAAGCGCCGGCCAAGGAAAAGGCGGCGACCGTTCAACAACCGCTCTTCCCGGCCGCGGCCGACCTGACGAACGTCTCCCTCGAAGAAGAGATGAAACGCTCGTACCTTGACTACGCCATGAGCGTCATCATCGGCCGGGCCATCCCGGACATCAAGGACGGCCTCAAACCCGTCCACCGGCGCGTCCTCTACGCGATGTACGAATCGGGGACGACCCACAACAAGCCGTACAAGAAATCGGCCCGCATCGTCGGCGACGTCATCGGCAAATACCATCCCCACGGCGATCAGGCGGCCTATGACACCCTCGTCCGGATGGCCCAGGATTTCAGCCTCCGGGCGTTGCTCGTGGACGGCCAGGGCAACTTCGGCTCGATCGACGGCGACCCGCCGGCGGCCATGCGCTACACCGAGGTCCGGATGACCAAGCTGGCCGGGGAGATGCTGGCCGACATCGAGAAGGACACGGTCAATTTCGTCCCGAATTACGACGAAAGCCTGACCATGCCCGAGGTTCTGCCGACGAAATTCCCGAATCTCCTGGTCAACGGGAGTTCCGGGATCGCCGTCGGTATGGCCACCAACATCCCGCCCCACAACCTGGGCGAAGTCTGCGACGGGATCATCCACCTCCTGGAACACCCGGACGCCTCCCTCGAAAAAATCATGAAGTTCATCCCCGGCCCGGACTTCCCCACGGGCGGGTACATCTTCAACCGGCAGGGCATCCGCGACGCCTATCGCACCGGCCGGGGCAGCATCCAGGTCCGGGCGAAAACGATGATTGAGCGGGGCGACAAAAGCGAGCGGGAACGGATCGTCATCACCGAGATCCCCTACGCCGTCAACAAGGCCCGGCTCATCGAAAGCATCGCCGAACTCGTCAACGAGAAGAAAATCGAAGGAATCGCCGACCTCCGGGATGAGTCCGACCGGGAAGGCATCCGGGTCGTCGTCGAGGTCAAGCGGGGCGAGCTCCCCGAGGTCGTCCTGAACAACCTCTACAAGCACACCTCCCTTCAGACTTCATTCGGCATCATCATGCTGGCGATCGTCGACAAGCAGCCGAAAATCCTCGGCCTCGTCGACATGATGAAATATTTCGTCGGCCACCGCCAGGACATCATCCGCCGGCGGACGCGGTTCGACCTGAAAAAGGCCGAGCACCGGGCTCACATCCTGGAAGGCCTGACGATCGCCCTCGACCACCTCGACGCGATCATCAAGCTCATCCGGTCGGCGCCGACCGTGGACGCGGCCCGGGCCGGGCTGATGGAGAAGTTCAAGCTGACCCAGATCCAGGCCCAGGCCATCCTGGAGATCCAGCTCCAGCGCCTGACCCACCTCGAGCGGGAGAAGATCGCCCAGGAATACGCGGAAGTCAAGGCCCTGATCGTCAAATTGAAAAAGATCCTCGCGTCGGACAAGCTCGTGACCGAGATCATTTCCGGCGAAATGAAGGAGATCAAGAACACGTACGCCGACGAGCGGCGGACCGAGCTCCGGGACGAAGTCATCACCGACCTCCGGGCCGAGGACCTGATCAAGGAGGAGGACGTCGTTGTCATGACGACCCAGTCCGGCTATATCAAGAGGACCTCCCTCTCCTCCTACCATTTCCAATTGCGGGGGGGCAAAGGCCGCAAGGGGATCAGCATGAAGGTCGAGGACGTCGTCGACGCCGTCTTCATCTGTTCCACCCATTCCTACCTGTTGATTTTCACGAACATCGGCCGGATGTATTGGCTCAAAGCCCTCGAGATTCCCGACGTGGGCGTGGCCGGGCGGGGCAAGGCGATCGCCAACCTCCTCGAGTTCCAGCCGAACGAGCGGGCGACCTCGGTCGTGGCCGTCAAGGATTTCGCCGAGAACCAGTTCGTGGTCATGATGGCCACCGACGGCCAGATCAAGAAAACAAAGCTGGACGAGTTCAAAAACATCCGCCGCGGCGGCATTATCGCCATGAACCTCCGGCCGAAGAGCGAGCTCATGTGGTCCCGGTTGACGGACGGCAAGCGGGACATCGTCCTGGCGACCCGGTTGGGCAAGGCCATCCGGTTCAAGGAAAAGGACATCCGGCCGAGGGGCCGGACCGCGGCCGGCGTGCGGGCGATGTCGCTGAGGAAGAAGGACGAGATCATCGGCCTCGTGGCCGTCGCCGACGAGGACAAGTATATTTTCACCGCCAGCGAGAAGGGCTACGGCAAGAGGACGGAAACGGCGTCCTACCGCATCCAGCGGCGCGGCGGGAAGGGGCTCATCAACCTCAAGGTCACACCTAAGATCGGCAAGGCCATCGCCGTCCTGGGCGTCGGGGAAGACGACCTCCTGGTCGTCACGGTTTCGGGGAAGGTCATCCGGATCAAAACCGGGCAGATCCGGTCGACCGGCCGGGCCACCCAGGGGGTCCGTCTGATCAACCTCGAGGAAAACGACTCGGTCTGCGGCGTGGCCCTGGCCCGGGAAGGCGAGTAAGACGACCGCCGCGGACTTCATGGGGCTGTCGGACCCCTTGTTCCAGGCTCCTTAGTTTTGACTTTTTGCCCCTTCCGAGTTATAAGGAATTCATCGCCGGAGACGTTTCTTCGGGCGGGAAATCATTCTGCGGACCAAGGGAGATCAAACGCTTGGCGACGAAAGGGAGGAAGGGGCTTTCGTTTTTCGTGACCCATCCGTCCGGGGCGAAGGAGAGGTTTCGATCCGTCTTGGATTCCGTCCTCATCGGCCGCCGTCTCCCCCCGGGGCCCGACCAGTGGAGCCTGGATGACGAGATGGTCTCCGGGCGCCACGCCCGCTTCTTCCTCGAAAGTGACGGAATTTGGATCGAGGATCTGAACAGCGTCAACGGAACCTGGGTCGACGGGAAAAAAATCAAGACGAAGACGTTCCTCGATCCCAGTTCGATCATCCGGATCGGCCGGACCACCCTCCACCTGGAGGCGGGTTCTCCGTCCGCGCCGGTTCCGGCTCCGTCGCCGGGAAAACCGATAACGCCGGAGCCTGTCCAAACGCCGGTCGAAGTGCTCGCGGGGGACGAGTCCATGCCCAACCTGGTGATGGGCGGGGACACGGCCGCCGCCGCCCGCGAGCGGTTGACCGCGGCCTGCGAATTGACGGCCGCCCTCAGCGGGATCGACTCGGTCGACGCGCTCTCCCTTCTTCTCCTGGAACATCTTCACCGGGCGTTTGCCGCCTTCGGCCGGAACGTCCACAGCGGCCTTTTAATGGGGCCGGAATTGATCCTCAAGGCCTACCGGCCCGAGTCCGTCCCGCCGACCTGCAGCCTGACCCTGGGCCGCCACGTCCTGTCCGAGAAAAAAGCCTGCCTCTGGCGCCTGGGCGTTCAAGGCGACGTCGACCCTTCCATGAGCCTGATGGCCGCGGGGACGACTTCGGCCATGTATGCGCCGTTGATCTGGTCCGGGGAGGTCTACGGAGTCGTCTATTTCGACGTCACGTCCGGGACGCAATCCTTCGACAAGGACGACCTCCGGTTCATGCAATTGATGGCCACCCAGACCGCCATGTTCATCAAAAACCTCCAGCTCGGTCAGGTCCTTCAGCGCGAGGCCGCGATCAAAGCCCGCCTGCTGGCTCAATTTCCCCCGTCCATCGCCGAGCGCCTGGCCCGTCTTCCGGATCACACCTCCATCCCCAGCGAGCGCCTCGATCGGGTCACCGTCCTGATCTCGGACGTTCGCGGATTCACCAAGCTGGTCGCGGCCATGGAGCCGGAGGCCGTCGTCCGGATGCTCAACGACATGTTTCACGAATTGACCCCGATCATCCTCAAGCACAACGGGACGGTGGACAAGTATATCGGGGACGCGATCCTGGCGGTGTTCGGATGCCCGGAGGCCGACGACCAGCAGGACGAGCACGCCATCCAGGCGGCGCTCGAAATGCAGGAGGCGATCCGGAAACTGGAAACCAAGCGTTGGCGCGGCCGCGAGCCCTTTCGCATCGGCATCGCCGTCCACACCGGTCCGGCCATCCACGGCTTCATCGGCGCGCCCGAGCGGATGGAATACACGGTGGTCGGCAACACGATCAACATCACCTCGCGCTATTGCGACGCCGCGGCCCCCGGGGCGATCCTCGTCAGCCCCCAGATTTATCAGCGGCTGCACTATTGCCTCGACGTCGAACATCCGCCGCTCGATGTCGAGACCAAGCATGAAGGCCGGATCAAGGCGTATGTCGTCCGCGGCTGGAAAGGAAGCCGGACGGCGAAGAAAGAAGGTAAGTCATGACCCCCACAGATTCCAGAAAAAAGACCAAAGGGACGGGGGCGGGCCGGACGCCCGGCGCGATCCCGAAGGCCGATTCCGGCCGGATCTGCCCCGAATGCCGGACGGAAAACAACGGGAACAGCCGGTTTTGCAGCCATTGCGCGGCCCCTCTGCAGGACACGCGTCCCCCCGTCGCCTCAGGCGGCGATGGAGCCAAGACGGTCCGGGCCTCGACGGTGGAGCTGGCCCGGGGAAACCGCCTGGCCGGCAGGTACGAAATCATCGAGGAACTCGGCCGCGGGGGAATGGGGAAGGTGTTCAAGACGTATGATCACAAGATCAGCGAAGTGATTGCCCTCAAGCTCATCCGGCCGGAGATCAGCGCCCAGGAAAAGGCCATTGAACGGTTCAAGAACGAGTTGAAATTCACCCGGAAAATCACCCACCGCAACATCTGCCGGATGTACGACCTGGGGGAAGAGGACTACATTTACTACATCACGATGGAATACGTCGCCGGCGAGGACCTGAAGCGGTTCGTGAAACGGGCCGGACCGCTCAACGCCGGCAAGGCGATCATGATCGCCGGACAAATCTGCGACGGATTGGCCGAAGCGCATCGGATCGGGGCGATCCACCGGGATCTCAAACCCCAGAACATCATGATCGATTCCGACGGCAACGCTAAAATCATGGATTTCGGCATCGCCCGGTTCACGGACATGGACCGGATGACCGGATCCGGGGTGATGATCGGAACGCCCGAATACATGTCCCCGGAGCAGGCCGAACTCACGGAAGTCGACGCCCGGTCGGACATCTATTCGCTGGGCGTCGTCCTCTACGAAATGGTGACCGGGAAGGTGCCGTTCGAGGGGACGACCCCCCTCAGCCTGGCGATGAAGCATAAGATGGAGATTCCCAAAAACGTCCGGGAATGGAACGCCCAGGTCCCGGTCGTCCTGGCCGCCGCCATCGCCAAGTGCTTGGAAAAAGACCCGGCCAAGCGCTTCCAGACCGCCGAGGAATTGAAAACGGCGTTGGAGGGCGTGGGACGGGATGTCCCGACGGCCGAGTGGAACGTTCCGCAAAAAGCCGCTCCGCCGAAAAAGACGGCCCCCGCCGGGAAACGGAAAAATCCCGTTCCGTTGATTGCGGCCGCGGTTGTGACGATCGCTGCCGTCGCCACGTATTTCCTCTTTTTCAAGCCAGGAGCGCCGCCCGAGACTCCGGCGGAAACGACGGTGAAAACCGGGTCGGCCGCGGCTGTCCCGGGTGACGTCCTCAAGCCAGAGAAGAAGGGAGAGCCCAAGCCCGTCGTCGCCGAGACGAAGCCGGGAACCCTCTTGCCGAAATCTTCCGGACCCGATACCAAGAAAACGGAGGCAAAGCCGGTCCTGACTCCTGAGGAAAAAAAGTCGGTCGACCTGGCTCAAGCCCGGCTGACCGGAGCCCGGAGTCTCGCCGTCAAGGAAGGCCACGGGCAAGACTCCGTGTTTTTCCTGGCGGCCGAGATGCTTCGGGAGAACGGTCTGGGGGCCGTAAACGCGAAGAAGGGGACGGACGCCCGCTGTTATTTCACGATTTCCGAAAAGCTTTATCGGTTTTGCGTGACCGAAAGCCGGGACCAGGCCCGCTGGCGGGAGCTTCAGAAGCTCGTCGACGACCTCCGGGAACGCGCGCTGGACGCCTGGAAAGGCGTTCCGGCGGACCCGCTCTTCCAGGAGGGCCAGAACCGGGTCACCCGCGGAGACGCCGCCCGGGCGAAAAACGACCTCGGGAACGCGGTCAAGGAATATGCCGTGGCCGCCTTTGATTATGAAAAAATCCGGTGGGCGGTGGAATCGGTCCTGAAAAAATAATCGGGACGCGTTTCGAGTCGTCCGTTTCCATTTGACCTCGCGCTCCTTTTTTTATAGAATGGGCGCATTCGACCGCAGAAAACTCGGATCGGAGGAGTGAATCATGATGACTCTGCCGGAAATTTTTCTAAATACGGTCCGGAGTTATCCCAAGCCGGACCTGATGAAGGTGAAACGAAACGATGTTTACGCCGATGTCTCGACGGCCGAATTCGAGACCGCCGTCAGGCGTTTGGCCCTCGGCTTGAAGGACCTGGGGCACGGCCGGGGGGCCAAGCTCATCATCCTTTCCGAAAACCGGCCCGAATGGACGATGACCGATTTCGCCAACCTCTGCCTCGGCGGCGTCACCGTTCCGATCTACACGACACTCACGGGCGACCAGGTCAAATACATCATCAACGACAGCGACGCCGAGATCGTGGTCGTCTCCAATCTTTTTCAATACCAGAAAATCGCCGCCATCCGGCCGGACCTTCCTCGGGTTAAACATGTCGTGATTTTCCAGCCGAAGGCCCCGGCTGCCGACGTGCTGACCATGGCCGAAGTCCAAAGCCGCGGCGAAGCGGTCGAGGCCGCCCACCCCGGCCTGTTTGAAGAAACCGCCCGCGGCGTCCGTCCGGACGACGAAGCCTCGATCATCTACACAAGCGGGACGACGGGCGTTCCCAAGGGCGTCGTTCTCACCCATGCCAATTTCGCCGGCAACATCGTCAGCGTCTCGAACATCATCGAATTCTCGGCCGCCGACACCGTTCTGTCCTTCCTCCCGCTGTCCCACGTCCTCGAACGCATGGTCACCTTTACCTACGTATACAAGGGCTGTTCGATCGCTTACGCCGAGAACGCCGAGACCGTCGCCCACAACCTGCTCGAAATCAGGCCGCAGATCATGGTGAGCGTTCCCCGGGTCTTCGAAAAAATCTATTCCCGGGTCATGGACAATGTTCTTTCGAGTTCGGGCCTGAAGCGAAAAATATTCTTCTGGGCCATCGGCGTCGGCCGAGCCGTCGGGCAAAAAAAACTGGTCGGGAAATCCGCCGGCCCGATCCTGAAATTCAAGCACAATCTGGCCCATAAGCTCGTTTTTTCGAAAATCCTGGAGAAGACGGGCGGCCGGGTCCGGTTCTTCGTTTCCGGCGGCGCCCCGCTTTCCAAGGACATCGCCGAATTCTTCTACGCCATCGGCCTGGTGGTTTTGGAAGGATACGGCCTGACCGAAACTTCGCCGGTTTTGGCGGTCAACACGTTCGAGGCCCTACGGTTCGGGACGGTGGGAAAGATCCTTCCCGGCGTCGAGATCAAGATCGCGCCCGACGGGGAAATCCTGGCCAAGGGGCCCAACGTCATGAAGGGGTATTATAAAAAACCCGAGGAGACCCGGAACGTGTTCGAAAACGGGTGGTTCAAGACGGGGGACATCGGGTTCATCGACGCCGACGGGTTCCTAACGATCACCGACCGGAAAAAGGACCTGATTGTCACGTCCGGCGGGAAAAACATCGCCCCCCAGCCCATCGAGAACGTCCTGAAGACGAACCCCTACATCACTAACGCGGTCGTTATCGGCGACCGGCGCCATTATGTGATCGCCCTGATCGTTCCCAACTTCGAAAAAATCGAGGAATACGCGAAGTTCGTCAAGATTCCCTTCAAGGACCGGGCGGAACTGGTCCAAAACGAACAGATCGTGAGCTTTATCCGGTCGGAGATCGAACGGACGACGCCGAACCTGGCTTCCTATGAACGCATCAAGAAAATCGCCATCCTTGACCGCGAGTTCGACATCGAACGGGACGAGATCACCCCGACCCTCAAGGTCAAGCGGAACATCATCGAAAACCGCTACCGGGAATTGATCGAGGGATTGTACGCAGACGACGCTTATTGAGGTCCGGGCTCACCGGGGGAAAAGCCCGCGCGGTTGACCGGCGAATCCTTATTCCGCCGGCGAAGAATCGTCCTTGCGGTTCGGATCGTCGACCGGGTCCGCCGGCCCGGCGTCCTCGGGAGGTTTCCGGTGGTAGAGAATCCGGCCGCAGGCTTCGCAAGTGATGACTTCGTTCATCGCCCAGAGGTCGTCGAGAATCTGGGGCCGGATCCGGAGCTGGCAGATCGAGCAAAAATCATCGGTTACGGGAGAGAGGGCGAGGCCGGCCGTTTTTTTGGCGATCCGCAAATAAATCGAAAGCTGGTCGGGCGGAATCCGGGGGAGGAGCGCGCCCCGGTCCTTTTCCAGAAGGGATTTCTTTTTCTCGATGTCCTTCTGCTCGGCCAGCGCCCGGTCGCGCTCGACCTTGAACTTGCCTTCCTCTTCCCCCTGTTTTTTCAGGGCCGACTTGATTTCCTTCTCGATGTCGTCGGCGGCGATCATCTCGTTGAGGATATCCTCTTCGATCCGGGCGATCTTGTGGTCGGTTTCCTCGATTTCCTTGAGGAGGGAGGAATATTCCTTGTTGGTCTTGACGTCGTTCAGCTGGCGTTTGAACTTGGACGCTTGTTCCCGGATGCTTTTAACCTCGCCTTCGAGTTCCCGGCGCTTTTTCTGGTTGGCGGCCAGCTTGTCCTTGGCTCCGGAAACGATGGCCGCCGCGGCCTTGATGTCCGCTTCGAGGGCTTCGATTTTCGGGGGGATCGAATCCAGGAGAGCGTTGAAGCCGATGATTTCGGAATCGATTTTCTGAAGCCGGATCAGCTTATCAAACGAAATATCCACCTGCGGTCCTCTCGATCAAATGGGCCTACCAGGATTCGAACCTGGGACAGACCGGTTATGAGCCGGGAGCTCTTCCGCTGAGCTATAGGCCCTTCGGACTTTTATATCAAAATTGCGGTTGGGACGCAATGATCTTTTGCTCCTGGGGGCGGAAGCCCACCGCGGCTTCGAGAGAGCGGTTCACAGGAGGGAACGGTATTTCAGACGGCCGGGCGGAACCCAGCCCTCACGCTAAAGGCGGGGAGGACGCCCCTGGCTCTCAAGGATCGCGTAGGATTGCAAAGCCTACAAAGCTCAGCCCTCACGCCAAAGGCGGGGAGGACGCCAAGGCTCAGCCGAAGCCGTTGGTGAACGACCGGAGTTTCTTCGAACGGCTCGGGTGTTTGAGCTTCCGGAGGGCCTTGGCTTCGATCTGGCGGATGCGCTCGCGGGTGACCTTGAATTGCTGCCCGACTTCCTCCAACGTGTGTTCGTTTCCGTCGCCGAGGCCGAAACGCATTTTCAGGACCTTGGCTTCCCGCTCGGTCAGGCTTTTCAGGGCTTCCTCGATCTGTTCCCGGAGGTTGATGTGGATGACCGTGTCCGGGGGAGAGGGCATGACCTTGTCCTCGATGAAATCCCCCAGATGGCTGTCCTCCTCCTCGCCGATCGGCGTTTCCAGGGAGATCGGTTCCTGGGCGATCTTGATGATCTTCCGGACCTTGCCGACGGGCATGTCCATCTTTTTGGCGATTTCCTCGCTGGTCGGCTCGCGGCCGATTTCCTGGACGAGTTGACGGCTGATGCGGACGAGCTTGTTGATCGTCTCGATCATGTGGACCGGGATGCGGATGGTTCGGGCCTGGTCGGCGATGGCCCGGGTGATGGCCTGCCGGATCCACCAGGTCGCGTAGGTCGAAAATTTATAACCGCGGCGGTACTCGAACTTGTCCACGGCCTTCATCAGGCCCATGTTGCCTTCCTGGATCAAATCCAGGAACTGGAGGCCCCGGTTGGAGTATTTCTTGGCGATCGAGACGACCAGGCGGAGGTTGGCCGCGACCAGCTCCTTTTTGGCTTGGTTGCTGATTTTCTTCCCGGTCGTGATCGCCCGGATGATTTTTCGGAGATGCGGGGCGTCCAGGCCGATGTCTTTCTGGGCGGCCCGGAGGTTTTTCGAGAGCTCCTTGATTTGCGGCACGAGGTCCTGGGCCGTCTTTTTATTTCTCGTCTTGCTCCGGATCGCCTCGATCTCCTCGCGGCTTTCCTCGAGGTCGTTGATGACCCGGAGCCGGGACCGGAGGATTCCGATGATCCGCTCCTGCTGGATCGCCCTCATGTTCAGGTCGCGGATGTGCTCGCTCATCGCCACGATGATCCGCGAGCGGGAGAAGACCGCCCGCCTCGTGTTGGGGATTTTATCCAGCTTGCGGCCGAGGTCCTTGATTTTCTTGATCTTGGACAGAATGAGCTTTTTCTTATCCTCGAGCCGGCCCTCGGCGACGTCATCCTCGCTGACCTCGAAGACCTCGGTGATGATCATCGGGTCGATCTTGATCTTTTCCTCCAGGGCCAGGACTTCGTTCAGAACAAGGCGGGTTTTGGACAGGGCCTTGACGATGGACTTTTCCCCGCGTTCGATTTCCCGGGCGATGGCGATCTCGCCCTCCCGGGTTAGGAGGGAGATGTTGCCCATCTCCCGGAGGTACAGCTTGACCGGGTCGGTCGTCCGTTCCAGGCCCTGGGTGGTGACGACCTCGTTTTTCCTCCGGCGCGGCACGAGTTCGACGCCCTTGGTGTCGAGAATTTTAATTCCGTAGTCGTCGATGGACGAGAGAAAATCGTCGAAATTTCCGCCGTGGTCCAAATCGTCCTGGAACGTCTTGTCGATATCCTCGTACAGCAGGAATCCCTGCCGGCGCCCCTTGGAGATCAGCTCGGAGATCTCATCTTTTGGAAATTTGCTGTCAGCGGCCACGCGTGACTCCTTGGCGACCGAATTTTCCCGTCGGCTGCCGGCTCGTCCGCCGGTTTCGGGGCATGTCCAAAGTCCTCATTTCAGGGCCATGACCTGCCTGGTCAACTCCAGTTTCCGGCTCATCAAGGCGTCCAGTTTCGTCCGCTCGCCCGATTTTTCCTCCCGGGCGATTTCCGCCTGAATCCTTCGGATCTCGGCTTCCTTGCCGGCGATCCGGAGGGCGCAGAGACAATCGAGAGCTTCCTCGAGGCTCGGCGTGCCGCGTTTCTCGAGAAGCGTCTGGGACAGCTCCCGCGCGAGCACCGGCCCGATGTTCTTTTGCATCTCGCTCAGGTTGACATCCTGATTCTTCGCGAATAATCCGAGTATTATGGCAAAAATCGGCCCGCTTTTCAAGCCGGCGACGTCTTCCTCGTTCAGTTCGGCGAAGACGTCGGGCCGAAAATCGGCGTTTTCCATTAAAATCTGAAGAAGGCGTTTTTCGGCCGGAAGGAACGTCTCCGGCGGCCGGGCCGCTAATTCATCCGGTTTCCCCTGGGAAAGCGAGCGAAGCAGGGCTTCCTCCACGCCGAGATGCTCGGCGGTGAAGCGGATATATTCCGACCGGACGATCGCGTCTGGGGCGGCCTCCACCACATCCATGACCGCCCGCAGGACCTTCGTCTTGACCTCGGGGACGTCCAGGCGTTTCCCCCGGGAGAGGTAACCGATGACAAATTTTAGACCGGAGACGGCGCCGGGATAGAGAAGGTCGTAGGCCGCCGTCCCCCTTGTTTTGAGAAAACCGTCGGGGTCGAGGTTTTCGGGCAGGACGAGAACGCGGGTTTCCACGCCCTTTTCAAAAAAAAGCGGGACGGCCCGGAAGGCGGCGGTTTGTCCGGCCGCGTCGCCGTCGTAATTAATGACTGCTTTCGGGGCGAACCGCATGGCCAGGCCGACCTGGTGGGGGGTGAGGGCCGTCCCCAGCGAGGCGACCACGTTTCTGCGGCCGGCCTGGTAGAGGCTGAGAAAATCGGTGTATCCCTCGACGAGAATAAACTCCCCGGCGTCCCGGATGGCGTCCTTGGTGACGTTCAAGCCGTAAAGAAGGTGTCCTTTCGAATACAGCGGCGTGTCCGGGGAGTTGAGATATTTCGGTTCCTGGTTGAAGAGGGACCGTCCGCCGAAACCGACGACTTTCCCCGTCATGGTGAATATCGGGAAAATCGCCCGGCCGCGGAACCGGTCGTAGAACTCGCCCGGTTTCCGGCCGGGCACGACCAGCCCCGCCTTCTCGAGCAGGTCCGGAGCGACGCCTTTGGCCTTGAAATACCCGGTCAACGCGTCCCAAGAGTTGGGGGCGTAGCCCAATTGGAACTCTTCGACGAGGGCCTCGGACAGGCCCCGGGTCATTAGGTATTCCAGAGCTTTTTTCCCCTCGGCCGTCTCCTTGAGGTTTTTCCTGAAGAAGGACAGTGCCGATTCCAGGAACTTCCGGAGCTGCTCCTCGAGTTTGAGCGCCTGGGGCGAAAGCCGCTTCTTATCGGGGAGAGGGATGTGATATTTTTCGGCCAGGTAAGCGAGGGCTTCGGCAAAACCGAGGTTTTCCTTCTCCATTACCAGGGTGAAGACGTCGCCGCCGGCGCCGCAACCGAAGCAATGATAGAGCCCTTTTTCCGCGTCGACCGTGAACGACGGGGTTTTTTCGGAATGAAACGGGCACAACCCGACGTGCTTTTTTCCTCGTTGACGCAGGGCCGTGTACTGGCCGGCGATTTCAACGATACTGGACGCGTTGCGGACCTGCTCGAGAATTTCCATCTAACGGACGGCAACCTTTGGTTTAAGCTTTGGTTTAAGGAATTTACGCAAAGTTTTTGTAAATATAAGTTCCGATGAACGGATTGTCAAGCCGAAAGCCCCGGCGGACGCGAAATAATCAGTGATTGATCAGGCTGGCCAGATAGGCGGCCCCGAATCCGTTGTCGATGTTGACGACGCCGACGCCGCCCGGGCAGGAGTTGAGCATGGCTAATAGGGCGGCCACGCCCTTGAAGCTCGCCCCGTAGCCGACGCTCGTCGGAACGGCGATGATGGGGACGGAGAACAGGCCGGCGACCACGCTCGGGAGAGCCCCCTCCATGCCCGCACAGGCGATGATGACGCGCGCCTTTTTGATCCGGTCGACTTCGCCCAGGAGGCGGTGCAGGCCGGCCACGCCGACGTCGTAGGCCCGCTGAACCCGGTTGCCCAGCATTCGGCAGGTGACGTACGCTTCCTCGGCGACCGGGATGTCCGACGTCCCCGCCGTCAGGATGAAAATCACCCCCCGCCCGGCCGCGGCCGGCCGGATCCTCAAATGGATGATTTTTCCGGAGGCGTTATAAACGGCTTTCGGGACGGCTTTTTTGACCGCGGCATACGTTGACGCTTCCGCCCGGGTGATCAGGAGGTTGCTCCCTTTTTGGACGATGGCTGAGGCGATTTTGACGATCTGCTCGTCCGTTTTTCCTAGACCGTAAACGATTTCGGGGTATCCCTTCCGAATTTCCCGGTGGTGATCCACCTTGGCGAAGCCCAGGTCCTGAAAGGGGAAATCCTTCAGGGCGCTCATCGCCTGCTTGACGGTCATGGCCCCGGCGGACGCGGTTCAGGATGTCTTCGATCTGGGCTTTCATGCCCGGATTGTAGCAGAATGATTCCGTCGGCTCAAATTTTCAAACTCGGTCTCTCTCATGGCCTCGAATGCCTCCCGCCAGCCGCGCCCTGGCTCCCAGGGGTCGCGTAGGACTGCCAAGCCTGGGAACCAGTCCCAAGGTTTATTTTATCCGCGGGGCAGATACCACGGAGGGAAAGCAGGGCTGGCGGGTATCCCGCCGCCCGTTGAAGGGGAACCCGCTTTAATGGGTTCCCCTTTAATCTTCGGGTCCCCCTCCGCTATGCGGCTTCTGGCCTGTCCTTTATGACCCTTGGGAATTAGGACAGGCATTCTCGTCCTTGAAAGAGACCGCATATTTGTTTTTAGTTGAGCTATCCGTGCTTTAATGATTATCTTTGGACCGGGAACGGCTGGACAGAATCCGTGATAGAATAACCGCCCGAGAGTCACCATGGTCTTTTCCAAAACGTTGGCCGCCCCCGTCGCCTTCGAAGGCCGCGGTGTTCATTCCGCGAAACCCGTTCGTCTCCGGCTTCTTCCGTCGCAAACTCAGGGAATCATATTTCGCCGGACGGATTTGGAGAATGCCGAAATGCCCCTGGCCCCCGACCGGGTGGATTCCCGAAACAGCACGACCCTGTGCGGTGACCGGTTCCAGGTCCGGACCGTTGAGCATCTCCTGGCCGCCCTTTGGGTTCCCGGGATCGACAGCCTCATGGTCGAACTCGACGCCGACGAGATCCCGATCATGGACGGAAGCGCGGAGCCGTTCGCCCGGGCACTTCAAACGGCCGGAATCACCGTGCTGCCGTTTCCCCATCCCGCGCTCCGCCTGGTCCGTCCCTTCATGCTTGAGGACGCGGGAGCGACGATCGCCTTCGCCCCGCCGGGAGATGAGAACGAGCTGGAGGTTTCCTATACCATCGATTTCGCCCATCCGGCGATCGGCGTGCAGACGCTGCGGCGGCCGCTCCGCTGGGACGTGTTCGTCCGGGAAATCGCCCCGGCCCGGACGTTCGGCTTCCTCAAGGATGTCGAGGGACTTCATGCCCGGGGGCTGGCCCTGGGTTCGTCGGCCGAAAACACCATCGTCCTGGATGAAGCCGGGGTGACGAACGGGCCGTTGCGGTTTCCCGACGAATTCGTCCGCCATAAGCTCCTGGACCTCGCCGGCGACTTGGCCTTGCTGAGCCGGCCGCTTTGCGGGCGGGTGACTGCGTCGAAAGCGGGTCATCGTCTCCATTTCGCGGCGGTCCGGCATCTCCTCGACCACCCGGAACTGACGGCGGTCGAGGGGAAATCGTAAGACCTCCCCCGTGCCCGGTTGAGGAATATCCCGCAGAGGTGTGGACTTTCCCCCTGATATCGGATAAAATACACCCCATCCTGAAGCCGGAGAAAACCCGTTGAAAGACGAAAAAAGCAAAAAAGACGAATACCAGAAAGCCCTGGCCGCTTACGGCGAGGCGATGAAGGAATTCCGCAAGTCGAAGTGGGACAAGGCCGTGGACCTGTTCGGCGCGTTCATCGAAAAATTCCCGGTCGAACGCGACCTCGTCGCCCGGGCGCGGACGTACCTAGCGATCGCCGGGGAACGTCTCCGGGAGCCCAAGGAAATCCCGACGCCAAGAACCGCCGAGGATTTCGTCAACGCCGCGGTCTATAAAATGAACGGCGGAGCGGCCGAAGAAGCCATGAAATTCGTCGAAAAGGCGTTGAAGTCGTACCCCGATGATGTTCGCGTCCTTTACCTTCTGGCCGACCTTCTCTGCCGGAGCGGCCAGATGGACGCGGCCCTCGACGCGCTTCGCAAGGCCGTCCAGGGCGAAAAAACCTACCGGATTCTGGCTCAGAACGAGGCCGATTTCGCTCCGTTGTGGGAAGACAAACGGTTCAAAGCCATCACGAAGACCACTTGATGACGGCTTGAGGAAAGCCATGGACAATCGCCTGATCGGTTTGATTTTGGCCGGGGGGGACGAGGGCGGGTTCAAATCGAAGACTCCGAAAGTCCTTCATTCCCTTCTGGGAACGTCGCTGCTCCGGTTGACGGCGGAAGCCGTCGGACGGGCCGGCCCGGCGCGAATGATCGTCGTCGGTCTTGCCCGGGACCTGGCTTCCGCCGAAATGGCCGGCCTGCCGGCGGCGATCGTCGAGAAGACGAATGACAAGGGTCCGGCCGCGGCCGTTCGTTCCGCCCGGAAGGAATGGGCCAAGAACCTCGACGGTGATGTCCTGATTGTTCCCTCCGATGTTCCCCTTGTCGAGTCCGCGGTTTTGCGGGCTCTCGTTTCCCGCCATCGCAAAAAGAAATACGCCGGCACGATGTTATGGGCGGACGCCGCCGCCCCCGCAAACGCCGAGGGGAGGATTCCGGTCCGGGAGACCGAGGAGAAGAGCGACGTTCCGGCCGATCGTCTCCCGCGCCGGATTCCGACGGGAATTTTTATCTTCCAGGCCCGTGAACTCGCCCGGGTTTTACCCCGGGCGCTCAAGCCCGGCCATAAGGGCGGGTCCGATTTGACCGCGGCCTTCGGGCTTCTCGCGTCGACGGGCCGCCCGGTGGGCGTTTTTCTCGCCCCCGACCCGGAAGATGTCCGGCGGATCGTGAGCCGCTTCGACCTGGGCCGGGCGTCCGACCGGATGCGCCTGCGCAAAATCCGGGCCCTGGCCGAGGACGGGGTCACGGTTTTGAGCCCGGCTTCGACTTGGATCGACTGGAACGTGAAGATCGGGCCCGAAACGGTTGTCTATCCCGGGGCGGTCATCGAGGGGCCGACGGTCATCGGCCGCAACGGCCGGATTTATCCGAACGCCCACATCGTCCGGTCCGTGATCGGCGACGACGTCCACGTCCTCGGCTCCAGCGAGGTCGAGGACGCGACCGTGGAAAACGACGTCCGGATCGGGCCGTTCGCCCGGGTCCGGATGCAGACGATCCTGCGATCCGGCTCGAGGGTCGGCAATTTCGTCGAGATGAAGAAGACGGATTTCGGGCCGCACGCCAAGGCCATGCACCTTTCCTATCTCGGCGACAGCGAGGTCGGCGAAGCGGCCAACATCGGCGCCGGGACGATCACCTGCAACTACGACGGCGTCAATAAAAACCGGACCACGATCGGAGCCGGGGCCTTCATCGGCTCCGGGAGCGAACTCGTGGCTCCCGTCCGGATCGGCCGGGGCGCTTATGTCGCGGCCGGGTCGGTCATCACCAAGGATGTCGGCGACGACGCCCTCGCCGTCGCCCGGGGGCGGCAGGTCGAGAGACCCGGTTGGGCGGCGGCCCGGAGGGCGAAACTCGAAAAAGCGAAAAGGAGCGGTTCGAAGCCCTAGCGGGAACGTCTTGCGAACGGGATTTCCGGCCCCGGGGAGGGGGCGCGCATGTGCGGAATCGTCGGATACATTGGACCCAAGAACGTCGTCCCCGTCCTGGTCGAGGGGCTTAAAAAGCTCGAATACCGAGGGTATGATTCGGCCGGGGTGGCGGTCGCCGGTCCCGGCGGCATCCGCCTGTGCCGCGTCCTGGGCAAGGTATCCGTCCTGGAGGAGGCCCTCCGCAAGTCGCCGCTCGAGGGCGCCTACGGGCTCGGCCACACGCGCTGGGCGACCCACGGCCGTCCGAGCGAAACCAACGCCCATCCGCACGTCGACTGCAAGAGCGAGATCGTCGTCGTCCACAACGGCATCATCGAAAACTATCTTTCCCTGAAGTCGATGTTGAAGGCCGAGGGCCATGTCTTCCGGACGGAGACCGACACGGAAGTCATCGCCCATCTCGTCGAAAAATATTTCAAAGGGTCGCTTGAAGAGGCCGTCCGGGCGACCTTGTCCGTCCTGGAGGGAGCGTTCGCGATCGGCGTGTTCGCGGTCAAGGATCCCGGCAAGATCGTCGCGGCCAAGTTGGGCCCTCCGCTTGTCGTCGGGGTGGGGGACGGCGAGACGATCGTCTCCTCGGACATCAACCCGATCCTCGCCCACACCTCCCGAGTGGCCTTCCTCGAGGACCGGGAAATGGTCGTCCTCGGCGCGGCCGGCCCCCGTTTCATGGATTTCAAGGGGAAACCGGTCGACAAAAAGATCGAACGGATCACATGGAATCCCCTGATGATCGAAAAACAGGGCTTCAAGCATTTCATGCTCAAGGAAATCTTCGAGCAGCCCCAGGTTATCCGGGACACCCTCATGGGCCGGCTTTCCCTGGACCAGGGCGAGGTGTTGCTGGGTGAAACCGGGTTTCCCCCCGACGTTTTCCGGGACATCCGGAAGGCCGTCATCATCGCCTGCGGGACGTCGTCCCATGCCGGCTTCGTCGGAAAATATCTCCTGGAATCGATAGCCGGGATTCCGGCCGACGTCGAATACGCCTCGGAATACCGGTACCGCGATTTCATCCTCGACAAGGACGCCCTGGTCATCGTCATCTCCCAGTCGGGCGAGACGGCCGACACCCTGGCCGCCCTCCGGGCGGCGAAGGGGCGGGCGGCCGCGACGCTGGCGATCACCAACGCCGTCAGCTCATCGATCGCCCGGGAGGCCCAAGGCGTCCTGTACACTCACGCCGGCCCGGAAATCGGGGTGGCCGCGACCAAGACGTTCACCGCCCAAATGACCGCGCTGACTCTCGTCGCCCTCGGAATCGCCCAGGCGAAAGGGGTCGGGACGCTCAAGGACAGGATGGCCGTGATCGAGGAACTCCAGCGCCTGCCTCACAAGGTCGAAAAGATCCTGGCCCGGGCCGGAACGCTGGAGGACCTGGCCAAGCAGTTCGTGGCTTTTTCCCATTTTCTCTATCTCGGCCGCTGGGTGAATTTCCCCGTCGCCCTGGAAGGCGCGCTCAAGCTCAAGGAAATCTCCTACATCCACGCCGAGGCCTACGCCGGAGGGGAGATGAAGCACGGGCCGATCGCCTTGATCGACGAGAAAATGCCGACGATGGTCGTGATTCCGCGCGACCGGATCTATGAAAAAATGCTCAGCAACATCGCCGAAATCAAGGCCCGCTCGGGATTCCTCATCGCCGTGGCCGACGAAAACGACGCGGCCATCCGCGACCACGTGGATGTCGTAATTCCCATCCCCGCGACCCACCCGCTGCTCACCCCGTTTCTGGCGGTCGTGCCGCTTCAATTGTTCGCGTATTACATCGCGGCCAAGCGGGGGGCGGACATCGACCAGCCCCGGAATCTGGCCAAGTCTGTCACGGTCGAATAAGACTCAGAACTTTATTTTCGCCGAAAGCCGGGCCTGGCGCGGCTGCTGACGTCCCCAGATCGAACCGAAGAGAGGCGTGTCTTCCTTGACGTAGGAAATCGGCTGCTGGCTGTTGAGGATGTTGAAGACGTCCAGCCGGACGGCCACGGCCGCGTCCGACCACATTCCGGAACCCGGAAGGGCGAAGGATTTCTCGAGCGACAGGTCCAGGTAGGCGTGCGCCGGCGTCATCAGGGTCCCGCGTCCCTCCGGGAAGGAATAGTATCCGCCGAAGAAGGGAACAAATCCCATTTTTTCCCAGGGGTAGCCGGAAATATATTCGAAAGCCGCGGCGACCTGGATTCCCCCGGGCGCGCTGTAAAGGGTGTAGATTTTGACGTTATGGTCCACGGAATAGGGCAGCCGGCCGTACCAACCCTCGTCGCCGATGCCCCGGCCGCCCAGGCCGGCCAGCTCGGTGTCCGCCCAAGCCTTGAGCGCGGCCAGTTCGGGGATGTCGGGGACATAAAGATGATTCCCGAACATCCCGAGGTAATTGGTGCTGCCCTCTTCCTGAGACCAGATGCCCGCTTCCGACTGCCCGGGGTTCGTACCCCGGGACAGGGCATGGGCGTAGGAGGCGTTGAGGAACAGGCTTTGGCCGATCGATCCATTGACCTCGAATTCGATCCCGGTGTAATCCCGCCGCTTGTATTCGAAATTGTCGTAGAGAAAACTGTAGAGCGTGTTGAGGTCGAAGATCATCAGGATTTCCAGGAGGTTTTCGGCTTGGGTTCTGATGAAACGCGCCTTGGCCGCCCAGGTCTCGCCGATTTGGCGGTCGAATTCGACGAGCCACCGGGTTTGAAAATCCGGATGGATGCGGTCGGCCATTTCGAATTTCTGGTTCTGTTCGATATCAAAAGCCCAAAGGCCAGGGTTGTGAATGTCGGCCTCGGTCGGGGATTCCGGCCCGATCCACCGGTACTTCCGGTAGGTCGGGACCACGCCGGCGTTGAAAAACCCGAGGGGCATGGTCGTGATCATGTCGCCGAACCGGCCCCAGGCCACCTTGAGGACGTTCACTCCGTCACGGGTCAGGTCGGCGGTGAAGGATATGCGGGGCGAAAGAAAATCTCCCAGTCCCCAACTCCAGAGGGTCGATCCATCCTCGGCCAGGCAGGCCTGGGTCTGGGTGCGCAGGCCGGCCATGAGGGTGAACCGGTCCCAGGAAACCTTGTCCTTCAGGAAGAGCCCGATCCCCCGCGAGGAGTTGATTAAATCGAACGGTCCGTATTCAAAGAAGTGCGTTGGAATCCCGATTCCGCCCTTCCAGGAATCGAAAATATATTTCGTCCCGGTGTCGAAGCCGTTCCCGGGGAAGAGGTCTTCGTCCTTTCCGGTGAAGTCCACCTTGAGCGTCGAGGACACGTCGTAGTATTCAAGGCCGGCCCCGATCTCATGCCGGCCGAACCGTTCGGTTTCAGCGAACGTCGTGATTTTCACCCCGGCGTCGAACCGCCGTTCATTGTCGGTCACGTCGCCGTAGGAATTATGGATGTTCCGGGCCAGGTCCTTGACGTAGTACATCGCCGGCCCGAGGTCCCCGTCGACCGGCGTGGTGAACAGGTCCCGTCGCACCTGTCCCAGGCCGGCCTCCACGAACGTCCGGGGGTTGAGGATGCCCTTGTAGTTGAACCGGAACATCAGATCCCGGGCTTGTTTCTCCTCGTTCATTTCCGGAAGCCCGACCCCGCCCTTCTGGGGCAGGGATTTGTCGATCATGAACGTCAGGGCCAGGGTATGGTTGACGTGGGGCGCGAAACTCAGCTTGCCGAAGACGTTGTTGCGGCCGATCGTTCTCGTCCCGCCCGGAACCGGAAGATAATCGAGCGTCCCGTCCTTCGTTTCCTGGGTCACGGTCTGATAGTTTTCCGAGAGGAAAAACCACAGCTTGTCCTTGACGATCGGACCGCCCAGGTTGATATAGGCGTCGGTGTTGGAAAACGCGTCGGGTTCGCTGATGACCGAAAGCTGGGATTCGCGCGCGGCCTGGAGGTGCTTGTTTTCGAGGAGAAGGCTGGCCTCCCCGTGGAAACGGTTGCCCCCGCTTTTCGTGACCATGTTGATGATTCCGCCGTAGGCCGAACCGTAATCGGGGGAGAAGGGGTCGGAGATGATTTGGATTTCCTCGAGCGAATCAAAGTTGAGTTTGACCCCGGAGTCCTTCATCCGGACTCCGCTGACGGAGAGGCCGTCGATGATCCAGTTGTTGCCCTCCGCGCCCGCGCCGCGGAAACTCGGCTGCCCTTCGGTCGACGTGCCCCGCCGCGTGTCGGCCCGGATGCCGGCCGCCCCGGGGGTGAATTTGACCACGTCGACGATCGTTCGGTTTTGAGCGGGGATTTTTTCCAAATCCGTCGCGCTCAACCGGGTGGAGGTGTCGGTCGAGGTTTTGTCGATGAGCGGCGCTTCGGCGGTGACGACGACTTCGGTTTCAATCGCCGCCTGCGGCATCCGGGCGGTCAGCGTTGTCGTTAAACCGAGGCGGACGACAACGTTTTCCTGGACGACGGTCGCGAATCCGGAGAGCTTGAAGGTCAATGTATACCGGCCGACCGGGAGCAGG
>CAYSGA010000005.1:14164-22163 GCA_964430165.1 uncultured Eubacteriales bacterium | reverse complement strand
CGTCTCGTCCGGGCCGGCGTTTCCGAACGTGACCCGAAGATATTCCCAGCTGGCCGTCCCGCCGTCCCGGATTTCTAGGTTTTCGTAACCCGGTCCGCCGGTCAACGCCGGCAGGACGGATTTCAATGAGGCGCTCCCGAGCTGATCGGGATGGTAATAGGAAAAAGCCCGGAAAGGAACCAGGAGGTCGACCAACTGCTTTTCCGCCGCCTTCCACCAATCTTTGTATTCCGGGACAACTTCCACGGCCGCGTCCATGATCCCGCGTTCGAAAGCGGCGTTGTAACAGATGATGGAGCCCTTTTCTCCGAGATGATCCTTGAGCCGGGCCAAAAACTCCGGCCGCGGGTCAACCTTCCCTTCCGACATATACGAATGGTGCTTCGGCTCGACGCCGGGCGAGACGACCACATGAAGGGAAAACTGGAACGGGATCTGCTGGTACGGCCGGACCCAATCGAAGACCGGGATCGCCGTTTGAAACGTCTCGAAATCGAGATAATGCCGGGGATATTCGAGGCCCTCGAGAAACTTTCCAAGTTTATGAGGATCGACGAAAGGCCGCCCCGTCCTCGCGGCTTCGATCTGGATCGCCTGCTTCTCCGTTTGGGCGATCATATCGGGGATCTCTTCCAGCCGGAGAATCCCGCGATGAATCAATTCAAAGCCGTCGATCTTTCGATATCCGGTCAGATTCAGCGGGTTGTCTTCCGGCAGTAAGGCCCAGCAGACGTCGTGAAGAGGGCAGGAATATGGATCGTCGCAATGGGGTCCGATCGGCACGTCCGGAACCGTTTTTTGGCGGAGGACGGCGAGCATTTTATCCAGGTTCGACTCGACGTTTCCGAGTTCCTCGGCGACCGCGGAGGTGACGTCTTCCCGGGCAAACAGTTTCGCCGCTTCGACGTCGCCCCGCCTCACATAGGTGTTGTCGACATGCATCAAAAAGCATTTCCCGATTTTTAAACCGGCAGCTTCGGCCGCGTAACGCTGCAAGGCCAGGTCGTGGATGTTGACCGGCTTGACTTCGGTCGAACTCTTGACCTCGACGATATCCCACGCGTCCTTGTCGACGGGGACAAGGATATCGGCCCGGGCGAACGCGCTTTTGGCGCCGAACGCGGCCTCATACAACGGATCGCGCTTCTTCATCGCCTCCCGCGTCCGGGCCATCAATCCCTCGAAATCCCAGGGATCCCCTTCGATTTCGATGCCCTCGGAAAAGAGGGTCTTAGCCAGGCGGCCGACTTCATGGCCTTGATCAAAAATCGCCTGAGTGGCCGCGCCGTACGGAGGGATTTTCGTTTTGTCGTTGTAGTGGGTCCAGAAGAGTTTCCGGCACTGCAAACCCGCCAGGTACTTGGATTTCGAAATCAACCGCATTGGATTTCCTGTTTTTGCCCCCTACCTCAGGGCACCCTCAGAGCCCCTTCGTTCCGGTAACGGACGAACAGGCGCCCCCACTCGGAGTCTTCGATCCACCGCCGGTAAATCCGCCCCTCCCGCAACTTCCAGTGGAGGATGTCGTGGTAGAAAAAAGAATATAAATTCCCTAGGGTGAGGAGCGGCGGCCGGGTGAGGACCTTCTGCATGAACCGGGTCGGTCCGAACCAGGTCACCCAGCCGGCGAATTTATGGAAGCACATCCCAACCTTGAAGCCCCAGTTTTCCGCGCCGGCGGCTTCATCCCCGACGAGCTCGATGTCGCGCGGGTCGCCGACGCCGAGGCCGTCTTCGTGGGCCATCCGGATATATGGAATGCTCATCGGGTCGAAGCCCATCAGGCGGGCGGCCGCGGCGTCGACGGCGACTTGGTCCGGCCCGGCCAGGAGGACGTCCTTTTGGACGGGTTCCATGATCCGCGGCCCCGGGCCGTTGCCGGCCGTCGTCCCGTCCATAATACAGAATATCCCCGGATGGATTTCTTTCTGAATCGCCAGAAGATCGACCAGCGTTTCGTGGATGCGGGTGTGGGTTTGATGGCGCTTGTGATTCAACAGGCCGCCGAAGGCGTTTTTCATCGCTCCGGTCGTCGTCGTATAGATGTGGCATTTGACCGTCGGGAGATGGATGATATTCCGGCCGGCGAAAAAATCGGGGATCCGCAGGTCATCGCCGTAGATATCACCCAAGGCGCGCATCCTGGCCTTGGGCTTGTGGGGCACCCAGGCCATGTCCTCGTCCTTGAAATTGAAGCGGACTTCGATGCCGTAGGCCCGGAAGACGGGCTTGTAACCGTTCAAATCCTCGCCCAGGAACGCGTCGGTGACCTCGGTCTTGTTCTGGACGCAGACCAGGTCGGAAAACCCGTGCTTGCGAAGGGCGAGAATCGTCCCTTCCAGCTGCCACGGCGTCGTGTTGGCCGACGGAAATGGGTAATGCCAGCTGATGTTGTCCTTCAGGATGGTGCCGGCCCCGGCCTCCAAGCTGCGGGGTCCGTCGGCCAGCTCGAACAACCGAATGATATCGTCGAGGACGGTCTCCGGCCGGGTCCGGATGATCGCCACCTTGGCTTTGCTCAAATCGGCCTCCTCGACCGCGCAAGCTCTGACGGGAGAAAGGATTATATCATGTCCCGGCGAGGGCGGGCGCCCGATCCGCCTCCCTTCCCTCCAGGGATTTTGATTTGGAACGCGGTTTCTTGTATGGTGGCGGAGTCAGAATCAAGCGCGATTCCGAGGATGTCCGATGACAGATTCAAATGTTTACAGCCCCGGGGTCATGAAATACGTCGAAGAGGCCCAAAAGCTTATCGCCGAACGGAACATCCAGATCGCCCGGGCGAAGCAATGGAAGTTCGACACGATCGCCGTCCACGGCCTTTATTCCCTCGAGGAATCCTCCATCCGCAACCAGGGCGCGGTCATCGAACCGCTCTACCTCTCGGCCTCCCAGCATTACCGCGACGCCGACGAGCTGGAAGCCGCCCTCGCCTATCTCGTTCCGATATGGTGCTACACGAGAATCGCGAATCCGACGACTTATTACCTGGAGTGGACGCTGGCCCTCCTCGAAAGCTATCAAACCGGGGTCGACGCGTCCTGCCTCGTCACTTCCTCCGGCATGGCGGCTATTTCGATGGCCGTTGACCCGCTTCTCCTCAAAGAAAACGACGACGAAAAAATCAATTTCGTTTCCTCCATCCAGATCTACGGCGGGACGTTTCAGCTCTTCGACCTCCGGAAGTCCCGGGAACGGGGACTCGAAGTCCGTTGGGTCGGCGAGCCCGACAAGATCGAAGACTGGGCCGCGAAGGTCGACG
This sequence comes from uncultured Eubacteriales bacterium, assembly GCA_964430165.1. Taxonomy (GTDB): domain Bacteria; phylum Acidobacteriota; class Aminicenantia; order Aminicenantales; family UBA4085; genus JAAZPG01. The sequence continues at coordinate 18,901 of CAYSGA010000005.1, read as the reverse complement.
AAAACACCCGTTTTCTCTACATGGAAGCCCCGAGCAATCCCCGGCAGTCGTTCTGCGACATCCAGGCGGTCGCCGACCTGGCCCATCAATGGGGCATCCCCTTCATCATCGACGCGACCTGCGCCACGCCGGCCCTGATGCGGCCGCTGGCCCACGGGGCCGACATCGTCGTTCATTCGTTGACGAAATCCATCACCATGAGCGGAACAGCGGTCGGCGGAGCGCTCATCAGCCGCAAGCCGATTACGACGAAGGTTAAAAACGACCATCCGCTCTTCAAGGAAAGCTACGCCGAGTACGTGAAGCTCTATCCCTGTCGCGACAACGGCCCGGCCGCCGCCCCGTTCAACGCCATGATGGCCTTGAACGACCTGCGGACCCTCCGGTCGCGCATGGACCTGGTCAGTCAAAACTGCCAGAAAGTGGCCGAGTGGCTTTCGACCCACGCGAAAGTGTACCAGGTGGATTTCCTGGGCCTCCCCTCGCACCCGCTCCATCCGATCGCCAAAAAACACATGACCCTCGTGGACTCCAACGATAAAACCGGCCGCGCCCTCAACCGGTACGGCCACCTCCTGAGCTTCCGGGTGGACGGACCGCCGGAAAACGCCCGCAAGGTCTACGACGGGTTCAGGTTGATCTTCCGGGCCGCCGACCTCGGCCGGATTAAAAGCATGGCCACGATCCCGGCCATTTCGACCCACCGGCAGCAGGGCGAAGAAGCCCGCCGCCTGGCCGATGTGCCGCCCCAGCTCATCCGGTTGTGCGTCGGAGCCGAGGACCCGGGTGACATCATCGCCGACCTGGACCAGGCCCTGAAGCGGCTCTAACCGAAATTCGATCCCGGCCCTCGCCGGGGAACGTTCGATTGAATTTTCCGCCCCAATCGTCTAGAATCGCGGAGGATGGAAAAAATCCGGATTCGCGGCGGTTCGGACCTCTCTCTCAAGGGAAACGTCCGCGTTTCAGGGTCGAAAAACGCGGTCCTTCCGGCGATCGCCGCCGCCCTTCTGACCGGGGAAAAAATCCGGCTGGAGAACGTTCCGCTCGTCCGGGACGTCTATTCCATGATGACCCTGATGAGAGAGCTCGGCGCCGACTGCGACCTTCGCGAAAACGCCCTTGAGGTCCGCGTCCGGAAGCTCCACCGGGAGGAAGCCTCCTACGACCTGGTCAAGGTGATGCGGGCGTCCATCCTCGTTCTCGGCCCTTTGGTCGCCCGATTCGGCAAGGCCGTCGTCGCCCTGCCGGGCGGTTGCGCCATCGGCTCCCGGCCGATCGACCTTCACATGGCCGGCCTCCAAAAACTCGGGGCTTCGATCACCCTGGAACACGGATATATCAAAGCCGAGGCCTCCCGCCTCCAGGGAACCGAGATCCACTTCGAAAAAACCACCGTCGGCGGCACGGAAAACGTGGTCATGGCCGCTTCCCTGGCCAAAGGCGAAACGATCCTCCGTAATTGCGCCCGCGAGCCCGAGGTCCAATGCCTCTGCGAATTGCTGGTCAAGATGGGCGCGAAAATCGACGGCGTCGGCGAGGAGACGATCCGCATCACGGGCGTGGAGGCCCTCGACGGCGCGGTCCACGAAATCATTCCCGACCGGATCGAAGCCGGAACCTACATGGTCGCCGGGGCGCTGACGAGGGGCGATATCGTCCTTTGCGGCGTCCGCCCCGACCACCTGATCACGACCATCGAAAAACTGCGTCATTCCGGCGCCCGGGTCGAGGTCCTGGAACCCGACAGAATCCGGGTCGTCGGCTCCGCCGGGATCCGCCCACAGGACATCACGACGTCGCCGTTCCCGGGATTCCCCACGGACATGCAGGCCCAGTTCATGGTTCTCATGACCCAGGCCTCGGGGACGTCGATCATCACCGAGACGATTTTCGACCGCCGTTTCCAGCACGTGAACGAACTCCTGCGTCTGGGGGCTTCCATCGACGTCGGCGGCGACAAAGCGACCGTCCGGGGACCGACGCGGTTGTCCGGAGCGGAGGTGACCGCCTCGGACCTCCGGGCTTCGGCCGGGCTTCTCCTGGCCGGGCTCATCGCCGGAGGCGAGACCATCGTCAACGAAGTCGAGCATATCGACCGCGGATACGAGGCCATCGAATCCAAGCTGAGATCACTGGGAGCCCGGATCGAACGGATCAAGGATTGACGCCTTGGGGGAAGCCCACGAGGGCGAAGGAGGGTCGATATGACGAAAGATTGCATATTCTGCCGGATCGCGGCCAAGGAAATCCCGTCCAAGATCGTTTACGAGGATGATCTGATCATCGCCTTCGACGACATCCGGCCCCAAGCGCCGGTTCACACCCTGATCATCCCCAAAAGCCATTTCAGTTCGCTCAACGACGTGCCGGCCGCCCGGACCGACCTGATCGGCCGCATCTTCGCCAAAGCTCCGGAGATCGCCGCGGCCAAGGGAGTCAAGGCCTCCGGATACCGGCTCGTGCTCAATACCGGCCCCGACTCCGGCCAAGATGTTTTCCACATCCATTTTCATCTCTTCGGCGGCCGGAAGATGCAATGGCCCCCCGGATGACATGGCCTATCTCATCGACGGCAACAACCTCCTCGGTCATCTTTACGCCGGGTTCCACCGGGACCCCGCCCACCGGTCCATCCTCGTCGGAAAGCTCAAGGCTTTTCAACGGCAGACCCGGACCCGGGTGATTCTCGTTTTCGACGGAACCGCGCCGCCCGATTTTCCCGGCCCCGGGAAGGACAAGTTCGCGATTCTTTTCCCGCCGCCCGGCGAATCGGCGGACTCCCTCATCGTGGACTACATCGAGAGGCATCACGACCGCCGGAATTTGTTCGTCGTCAGCTCCGACCGGGAAATCCGGGCCATCGCCCGGCAGTCCGGGGCGACCGCCGTCCGCTGCGAGGAGTTCAGCCGGGAGTTGAAAAAAGCGCTTCGCGAAAGCCGGGAAGCTCGGGAGATGGACAAGGCGGAAGAAAGAGCGTCCGCCCTCGAAGTCAAGCTCTGGACCGAGGCCTTCGCCCGGATAAAACGCTCATGAAAATTGCCATCATCGGAACGGGGCGGCTGGGGACGTCATTGGGAAACGCGCTGGCCCGGGCCAGGTATGAAATCACCGGACTGGCCGACGCGGACCTCCGGGCCGCCCGGCGGGCGAGAAGAATCATCGGCGCCGGGCGGGCGATGAAGGATCCGGCCGCCGCGGCCCGTTCCGCGGAAATCGTTTTCATCGCCGTGCCGGAGGACGCCCTCCCGCGGGTGGTCGAAGAACTTCGGGCGGATGGAATGGACATGCTGGGAAAAACGATCCTCCATACGAGCGGCGGCGAACCCGCTTCGCGTCTCGCTCCCCTGGCCGGCCTGGGCGCATCGGTCGGCTCGATGCATCCGGCCCAATCGTTTCCGAAACCCTCCATGCCCGCATCCCATTTCCGGGGCGTGGTTTTCGGACTCGAAGGCGATCCCACGGCCGTGAAGACGGCGAAATCCATCGTCCGCGACTTGGGCGGACATCCGATCATTCTCACCCGCAAACAAAAAACGCTTTATCACGCCGCCTGCGTCCTGGCCTCAAACCTCTTCGTCCCGTTGTTCGAACTTGCGGTTGAAACGATGGCCGCGGCCGGAGTGCCCGCCCCGGAAGCGAAAAAAGCGCTTCTGCCCCTGGTCGAAGGAACTTTACGAAACGTCAAAGTCCTTGACGCCGCCGAAGCGTTGACGGGCCCCCTGGCCCGGCTCGATTTCGGAACGGTCAAGCGCCAGTTGCGGGCGCTGCGGCGGATCCCCCGGGCCCGGGAAGCATACCGGACCATTGGCCTCGCGACGTTGGAATTGTTGAAAAAACGCGGCGCCGCCGCTTCTTCGGTTAAACGCCTGCGGGCTCTGCTGGAAGAAAAATAACTTCCTCCTCCAACTCCACCCCGAAACGGTCTCTCACCCTGGTCTTGAGGATCGCGGCCAGCTTGAGGACGTCGGCGGCCGTGGCCTCGCCCCGGTTGAAGATGAAATTCCCGTGGCCGTGATAGACAGCCGCGCCGCCGACCGTTAATTGTTTGGCCCCAACTTGTTCGAGGAGTTTGCCGGCGGCCATTCTCGTCCCGTCCGGTCCGAGGGGATTTTTAAAATAGCTCCCGGCATAGGCCGTTTCCCGAACCGGGTGACGCTCCGCCCGGAGGGCGAGGTAGGCGTCCATGCAAGACGCGACCGCCGCCTCATCGGCCGGAATCGCCTGAAAAACCGCCGAAAGGACGATCTCCCGGGTTCTTTTCAAGCGGGAATCCCGATAGCCGAATTCAAAATCGCCCGACGGAACACTTTGCCGTTCCGTTCCCGAGAGATCCAATAAAGCGGCTTCCTCGAGCAATTCCCCGATCGAACGGCCGAACGCTCCGGCGTTTCCAAAAACCGCCCCTCCCACGGTCCCGGGGATGCCGGCCAAGAATTCCAAGCCCCCCAGCCCGCGATCCCGGCAGAATGCCGTCAGGTCCGAAAGCGGCGTTCCCCCCAGGGAGGTCAAACGGAATGAATTCGACTTAAAATCGAAACCCCGGCACATGTTGCGGATGATCAGCCCACGGAAGCCGCCGTCGTCGAAAAGGAGGTTGAACCCGCCCCCGATCACGTAATATCGAAATCCGGCATTTCCGGCGATAGAAACGACCGCCCGGAGTTCGTCGAGCGTGACCGCTTCAAAGTAGTAGTCCGCCGGTCCGCCGATTTTGAAGTTCGAAAGGGTCCTCAG
>CAYSGA010000005.1:0-14064 GCA_964430165.1 uncultured Eubacteriales bacterium | reverse complement strand
GACTCCGGACGGGCATCGCCGTCCGTCGTGTAGGATCACCCTTGCTCCCAAGGGTCGCTTAGGGTGGCACGCGAATTGCATATAAGTTTCTGTGGAGGAATGCCCCGGCGGGCGTCTTGTTGACATCGCCGGGAGAGGTGGGCTATGATGCCCCCAAGTTTTTTTGAGAGGTCGTCCATGAAAAGGTTGCTTTTAACGGCAGTAATGTTGGCAGTGTTTATCGGAGGATTCGCCTTTGCTCAGAGCGATGCGGACCAGTTTTATATCAAGGCCATGCAGGCCTCCTCGCCGGCGGAAAAAGCCCGGCTCCTCAAGGAATACGTCTCCAAGTTCGCCGGTCAGGGCAACCAGTACGATAGCTATGCCTATGCCAACCTCTGCATCCTTCAATATCAGGCCAAACAATACAATTCCGAAACCATCGGTATAGCGGAAAAAGCGATCGCCGGCGGTAAAATCGACGACCAGATGAAGGGCGCCATGCTCCAAATCGTCGCCGACATCCATCTCAAAACGAACCAATTCAACAAGGCCAAAGCCGCCGCCCAACAGTGTCTCCAGCACGCCAACGCCGCCAAGGCAAAAGAAGCGGAGGCGGCCAACGCCAAGGTCTGGACCCAGACGATCGGCCAGGCCCATTTCCTGACGGCCCAAGCCCAGGAAAAATCCGGCGACATCAAGGGCGCTCTCGAGTCCTTCAACCAGGCGTACACGGTCCTCAAAGCTGCGGCGATTCTCGGCGAAGTCAAGAAAATCGGAAAATCCTATTACGACGCCCAAAAATACGCCGAAGCCGAACCGGTCTTCCGCTACTTGGCCGGAACGGGGTTGGATTCCGAAAGTCTAACCATCCTCGCCCAGATCCTCAACAAGCAGGGCAAACAGGCCGAGGCCCTACAGATGTTCAGGGACATGTACGCGAAAAACAAATCGAGCTCCATGGCCTATAACATCGGGATCATGCTGGCCAACGAGGTCAAAACCAACCCGGCGGTGGTCAACGATGCCGTTTCGTTCCTCCTCGACGCGAGCTTCCTCGACACGAAGAGGTCGAAGCGGTGCACCGACATCGCCCGCTCCCTGTTCTTCAGCCAGGACACGGAATGGAACAACCGGATCAAGCTGATCGACGAAAGCTCGGCCCTCATCAAGGAATGGACGGACACCATCAACACCAAGTACGGCGACAAGGGTGAAGAGGAGCTCACGCCCGATGAACGCCGCGAATATCGCAAGCTCAAGGAGCTGATCGACAAGGAAACGGCCACGGTCAACGGGCTCGTGGCCCAGATGCGGGCTGGGTCAAGCAAGTTCGACGCGCTCGTCGCGGCGGCGAAAAAGCGCGTCGGCAAATAAGCGCCCGGACGACCGGCCGCTTATCGATCCCCCTCGCTCGACGTCTTCTCGAAAGCGGGACCGGGCCGAGGGGGATTTTCTTTATCCGGACGATTTCGTTAGAATGAAGGGCATGGACCGTTCCGCCGCCGCGGCGATCGACCGCCTCCGGAAGGAAATCTCCTTCCACGAAAAAAAATATTACCTCGACAACGACCCCCAGATCTCCGACGCGGAATTCGATGCTTTGATGAAGGAGCTCAGGCGCCTGGAGGACAAGCACCCCGAACTCGTCATCCCAGAGTCCCCGACCCAACGGGTCGGCGGCAAGCCGGCCGAAGGCTTTCTCACGGTCCGGCACCGGACGCCGATGCTCAGCCTGGACAACGTCTATTCGGTCGGGGAATTCGAGGAATTCGAAAGCCGCGGCCGCAAACTTCTCCCCGGCCGGCGGATCGCCTACGTCGCCGAGCTGAAAATCGACGGTCTGAGCGTTTCCGTCCTCTACCGGGACGGGCGCCTGGTCCAGGCCGTGACCCGGGGCGACGGAATCCAGGGCGACGACGTGACCGGCAACGCCCGGACGATCAAAGCCCTGCCGCTGTCCATTCCCGAACGGCGGGAGGTCGAGGTCCGGGGGGAAATCTATCTTCCCTTCACGTCCTTTCAGGAAATCAACAAGGCCCGGGAGGCCCGCGAAGAGCCCCTGTTCGCCAACCCGCGCAACGCGGCCGCCGGATCGATCCGACTTCTCGACCCCCATGAAGTCGCCGCCCGCCGCCTGGATCTGTTTGCTTACGCGTTGACGATCGAGGGGACGGAACCGTCCTCCCAATGGGCAGGCCTGGCGGCGATCCGGGAGCTTGGTTTTAAAACCAACCCCTATTCGCGGCGATGCCCCGACGCGGCCGCAGTCATCGCCTATTGGCGGGAATGGACCGACCGGCGCGAGATCCTCGACTACGACGTCGACGGCGTCGTGATCAAGGTCGACGACGAAGGTCAGCGGCGGGACCTGGGATTCACGGCCAAATTCCCGCGCGGGGCGATTTCCTTTAAATTTCCCGCCCGACAGGCGACGACCCGTCTGCGGGAGATCGTCGTCCAAGTCGGACGAACCGGGGCGCTGACCCCGGTCGCCGTCCTGGACCCCGTGAAAATTTCCGGAACGACCGTTTCCCGGGCGACTCTCCACAACGAAGACGAGATCCGCCGCAAGGATATCCGGGTCGGCGATATCGTCCTGGTCGAGCGGAGCGGGGATGTCATCCCGCAGATCGTCGGGCCGATGAAGGAGCTCCGCACCGGCGCCGAAACCGGGTTCGTCCCGCCCGAACGCTGCCCGGTGTGCGGATCGCGGATTCACCGGGCTGAGGATGAGGTCGTCTCGCGCTGCGAAAATCCGTCCTGCCCGGCCAAACTCCGCGAATCGCTCCTCCATTTCGCCGGCCGCCGGGCGATGAACATCGAAGGATTGGGCGACGCCCTCGTCGACCAGCTTCTCGAAAAAAAACTCGTCGCCTCGCTGCCCGACCTCTACGTCCTCCGGCCGGACGACCTGGCCGCCTTGGGCCGAATGGGTCCGAAAAGCTCCCAAAACCTCGTCGGTGAAATCGATAAATCAAAGGCCAACGAGATCGGCCGGTTGATTTTCGCTCTCGGGATCCGGCACGTAGGGGAAAAAACCGCCCGGACGCTGGCCGACCGGTACGCCGACATCGACTCCCTGGCCGCAGCCTCGGAGGAGGATCTTCGCCTGATCGAGGACGTCGGCCCCGTCGTCGCCGAAAGCCTGGTCTTCTTCTTCCGCCAGCCCGAAAATCTCGACCTCTTGAAAAAATTGAAATCGGCCGGGCTGAACTTCCGCTCGGAACGAAAAACTCCGGAAGGCGGCCGGCCCCTGGCCGGGAAAACGTTCGTCCTGACCGGAACGCTCGAACACTACACCCGGGAGGAAGCCCGCGCGGCTCTCGAAGCGCGGGGAGCGGCGGTCACGGATTCTGTTTCGAAAAAAACGACGTTTCTCGTCGCCGGCGCCGAAGCGGGATCCAAGCTCGAAAAAGCCCGAAAACTCGGTGTCCCGGTTTTGACGGAAAAGGAATTGATCCCCTTCTTGCGGGATTAGCCGGGGCGGGACCGCCCTCCGCTCATTTTTTTTTCTTGGATCCAAAAATATCCGAAGTAAAGATGCTCTTGCCCTTTTTGTCCTCGGCGCCCCCCCCCATCGTATCCAGTTCCTGCCTGGCGGCTTGATGGCCGGGTTCGATTTGGAGCGCCCGTTCAAACTGCTTTTTCGCCCGAGTGCTGAGTCCTTCCTTCTTGTAAAGGATCCCGAGGCCCACGATGCCTTCCGGATTCCAGGGTTCGAGTTTGATCGCCCGGAGAAAATTCTTTTCCGCTTTTTTGCTGAATTCACCGACCTTGGATTGAGCCAGGGCCAGAAGAAGGAAATAATCACCCTTGTTGTCGTTCATCCGGACCGCTTCCTCGAGGTACTGGACCGCTTCCTCGTACCGGGCCTGGCTGTAAAGGGTTTTCCCCTGGCGGAACCGGGTATCGGCGCTCTTGCCGGAATCCTTATCGGCGTCCTCGGCCAGACTGTCCGGTTCGGGCGGGACAGCGGCGCCGCCGGGCGTCATCAAGGCCTTGTAGGACTTGGTGATACGGTCGAAGAGGTTGTCGATCTGTTTTTTCAAATCGGGCGCGAGATTCCGGCCGAACCGGTCGGGATGAAACTTCCGGGCCATGGCGAAATAGGCCTTTTTGATTTCGGCCTCGCTTGCCGATAGCGACAACCCGAACAATTGGTGATGTTCGAGGTTTCCCATTCGTTTGCGGAGCTCGACCGCCTCGTAGATGGCTTCGTTGATGTCCTTGGACGATTCGTCGGCTTCGCGCTCCCCGGGCCCGGATTCCGCCGCGGGCGCCTGGAAAACGGGCGTTTCGGGCGGAGCCGCGGTCTCGGCGGCCGCCGCGGCCGCGGAGTCGGCGCTGGTCATGAAGAGTGAACGGGGAAGAGGCATCGGCTCGGGGGCCGCCGCGGGCGGAGGATCGGGAATCGCGACCGTCGCGGGGCTGCCCTTGAACTCGGCCAATCCCAGGGTATAAAGCAAAAACATGGATTTCCAGAACCAGTTGGGGTCCGAGGCGTCCCAGGTCATGATGTATTCGATGTTGGAAGACCCGTCGAGGCGTTGCCAGAGCGCCCGTTCCTTCTCGTCGATGCTGGAGAGGAGCTCTCCCCCTTCGGCGACCAGGATTTTCCCTGAAAAAAAGGAATGGATCGCCGGATGGAACGACATCGCCCGGACGCCTTTCTCGATCAGGAGGGGAAGGCTGACCCGCAGCTGGAATTCCGCGTCGAGATAGCGTTCCTGAAAATCAAAGGAGAATTTCCCGTCAAAAAAGACGAAACAGCCGAGAATGACGGCGTACATCTGGGCCAGGACGCCGTCATAGAGGCCCCGTTGGGAAAGGACCCGGTTCTGGACCAACGCCTCGCCGAGAAGCATGTCGGGCCGGACGTATTTGGCGATGCCGGCAAAGACTTCGGGGGTGATTTTCCCCGTCCGCAGGAGGATTTCGCCGAGCCGTTCCTCCGATACGTTCGTCTTGGCGAACAGAAGGCCCCCGTCTTGGAAAAAGAAGCTCTTTTCGATGCCGGTCCGCGAAAACGTAAGATTCCCCGTCTTTTTCCCGAAATAGATGTCCTTTAAATAGAGAGCGATATGGTTCACTTGCTCTATTCTAACGAAAAAAATGAAAATATCAAATTTGGCCCGTCCGGAGATTTGTGCTACTTTGAGGGCGTGAGAATCGCCCTGGCCCAATTTTCGCCCGTCCTGGGCGACATCGCCCGAAATCTCGACCTCCATCTCGAACACGTCGAAAAAGCCCGGCAGGCCAAGGCCGATCTTCTCGTGTTTCCGGAATTGAGCCTGACCGGCTATAAACTGCGCGACCTTGTCGCCGAAACGGCCCAGGATCCCCGGTCCTCCCGGACGTTCGCGGCCCTTCAGGAAGCGAGCCGAAGCCTGGCCCTGGTTGTGGGATTCGTCGAGGAAACACCCCGGGGAAAAGGCCTGTTTTACAATTCGGCCGCCTTCCTCCACAAGGGATCGATTTTTCACATCCACCGGAAGGTTTTTCTCCCTAATTCCGGCATGTTCGAGGAAATGAGATTTTTCGCCCCGGGGCGGACGGTTCGGGCGTTCGGGACCCCCTGGGGACGCGCGGGAATGCTGATCTGCCGCGATTTTCTCCATCTTAATTCCCATTATCTTCTGTTCGCCGACGGGGCCGAGATCTCCATCACCATCAGCGCCGCTCCCGGCCGGGGCGTCTCGGAGGAAAACGGATTCGCCACAAGCCGGATGTGGGAAGGGATGGGTGAAACAATTTCACGGGTGACGACATCCTTCGTCGTCTATTGCAACCGGGTCGGGTTCGAAGACGGGGCCGCGTTTGCCGGCGGGTCGTTCATCTTCGATCCCTTCGGGCGGTGCGTCGCCCGGGCCCCGTATTTCGACCCGGACTTCCTCGTGGCCGACATCGATCCCGCCGACATCCGCAGGGCCCGCCAATCCTTGACCTTCAAGCGCGACGATAAGCCGGAAGTCACCCTGGCGAACCTGGAAAGGATCATTCAACGCGATGAAGATTAAAGCGGCGTTCGTCGAAAAAATATTGACCGCTTTCATCAGGGAAGAGTTGGGCAAGCGCGGCTTTAAAAAGGGAATTCTCGGCCTTTCGGGAGGCCTGGATTCCACCGTCTGCGCCGCGCTGGCCGCCCGGGCGCTCGGTCCGAAAAACGTGATCGGCCTGATCATGCCCTACGGCCAGGGGTTCGGCCTGGATTTGGAAGACGCCCGGGACATGGCCCTGATTTTGAAGATCGACGCCCGGACGATCGACATCGGGCCGATGGTCGACGCCTACTTCAAAAAACACCCGACCGACAAACCCCTCCTCAAGGGAAACAAGATGGCCCGCGAACGGATGTCCATCCTCTACGACTGGTCGGCCCGGGAAAAAGCCCTGATCTTGGGAACGAGCAACAAGACGGAACTCCTCATCGGGTACGGGACGATCCACGGCGACCTGGCCTGCGCGATCAATCCCCTGGGCGACCTGTACAAAACCCAGGTCCGGGAGCTCGCGGCCCATCTGGGAATCCCGGAACGCATCCGGGCGAAGGCGCCTTCGGCCGGACTCTGGGCCGGACAGACGGATGAAGGGGAAATCGGCCTGCCCTACGTCGTCCTCGACGAGATCCTTGAACATCTCGTCGAAGGCCGGGAATCGTCGGGCGAAATCGCGGCTCTGGGATTCCCCAAAAAGCAGGTCGATAAAATCGTCATCCTCATCCGCCGCTCCGAATTCAAACGGCAAATGCCTCCGATCGCGAAAATTTCCTCCCGGACGATCGGCCACGACTTTTTATACCCGATCGAGCGGGGTCGATAAGCCGTGCCCGGAACGCTTTATCTCGTCGCCACGCCCATCGGAAACCTTGAAGACATCACCTTTCGGGCGGTCCGCGTCCTGAGGGACGCGGACGTCGTTGCCTGCGAAGACACCCGCCAGACCCTCAAGCTTCTCAACCGGTATGAGCTGAAAAAGAACTTGATCAGCTTTTACGAGTCCAGGGAAAAGCGGCGGATTCCCCATCTTCTCAACCTTCTCCAGGGCGGCCAATCGATCGCCCTGGTCACGGACGCGGGAACGCCGGGAATCTCCGACCCCGGTTTCCGGCTTGTCCGGGAAGCGGTCCGGCTGAACATCCCGGTCGTCCCCATTCCCGGCCCCGCGGCCGCGATCGCGGCCTTGGCCGCTTCGGGTTTGCCGACGCATCGATTCCTCTTCATGGGATTCGCGCCCCCCAAGCGGGAGGCCCTGCGCAAAGCGCTCCTTTCGATCCAGGAAGAAGAGGGAACGATCATCTTTTATCTTCCAGCCCGCAAAATCGGGCTGTTTCTCGAAGCCCTTCACGATTCGTTTGCGGACCGCCTTATCGTCATCGCCCGGGAAATAACTAAAATATACGAGGAGTTCCTCCGGGGAACCCCGGTTGAGCTCCAGGAAATCGCCAAAACGCGAGAATTCAAAGGCGAAGTCACGATCCTGATCCAAGGCGCCGGAAAATAGGCGGCCGCGTAAGCGCCCGGCCTTTTTCGATGGCCAAGACGAGGCCGGCGGGCCGAAACTAAAAAATTAAACCAGGAGGTTTTTCATGGCAATCATCAGATGGGACCCCTTCCGGGACATGGTGACGTTACGGGAAAAAATGAACCGGCTTTTTGAGGATTCCCTGGCCCAGAAAGGAGAGGACAAGGACATGTTCACGAGCAATTGGGCCCCCGCCGTCGATATTTATGAAACGGCCAACGAACTCGTTCTGACCGCGGAAGTGCCCGGCATCGAAGAAAAGGATATCGAAATCAAGGTCGAAGACAACACTTTGACGCTTAAGGGTGAGCGCAAGTTCGAAAAGGAGACGAAGGAGGAGAATTTCCATCGGATCGAGAGATCCTACGGGTCGTTCTTCCGGGCCTTCTCCCTCCCCAATTCGATCGACCCCGACCGTATTCAGGCCGAACATGAAAACGGCGTTCTTCGCGTGGTCATGCCCAAACGGCTGGAACTCAAACCGAAGACCATTAAAATACTCAAGGCGGCCGAAAAGTCCAAAAAGTAACGGCCGAATCCCCCTTCAACCGCAACAATGACGGAGCTTTCGCTCCGCCATTGTTTTTTCACCGGCTTTACGCCTGAGCGACGGTGACGGCCCGGACGTCGGCCGCACCCTCCCGCCGAAGGATGCGGGCGCATTCCCCGAGTGTGGATCCGGTCGTGTAGACGTCGTCGACCAGGAGAACGATCTTTCCTTTGATGACGTTTTTCCGGCCAACGGCGTAGGCGCCGCGGACGTTGCCGGCCCGTTCGCGATGCTCCAGGGTCGTTTGGGGCGGTGTATTCCTGATTTTCCGGAGGGCGTTCCGGACGACCGGAATATGGGCGCGTTTGCCGATTTCCCGGCCTATCTCCTCGGACTGATTGAAGCCCCTTTCCCGGCGGCGTTTTTTGTGGAGCGGGACCGGGACGATCAGGTCGATTCCCCGCCAAAGATCTTCCTCCCGCCGGAGAGAGTCGTAAACCATCTTTCCCAGCACAACCGCCAGCGGCCGGAATTTGCGGTATTTGAGAAGAAGGATGGAATCCTTGAGAAGATCCCGGTAGCGGCCGGCGGAGCGGTGTCGGCTGAAGGAAGGAACCGAAACAGCGCAGGAGCCGCATAGATGGCTTTCTCCGGCCCCGTCGAAAAACCTTCCGCAGACGGGGCACGTCGGAGAGCGATGAAACCCGATCCGGTCCAGGCAATCGAGGCAAAGAATTCGTTCGCGGGGATTTTCAAGAAGCCGCCCGCATGTTTTGCAGAAGGACGGGAAAAACGCCAATTCGGCCAGCCGGCCGATTCTCGAAAAAACGGACGCCCGGGCCAAATTCAGGCGGTTTCGGATTCGCTCTTTTCCTGGCAATCGATGCAGAGAGGGGTCCAAGGGAGATGGCGGAGGCGTTTCTTGCCGATTTCCTTCTGACAGCTCCGGCACAGGCCGTATTCGCCCCGGACGATTCTCTTCAGGGCGGCACCGATTTGGAGGAGCTCCTCGCGTTCGGCGTTTGACAGGCTGAGGAGGAATTCCTTGGTGTAGGAGCTTTCGGCCTTGTCGGCCAAGTCCTGGGCGATATCGGTCTCGATGATCTTGCTCTGGCTTTGGACATCGCTGAGCTTTTCGATGATTTCGCTCCGGCGCTCCTGAAGGGTCTTTTTGACGATTTCCAGCTCTTTTTTGTTCATGACGCTCCCTTTACTTGGCATAAGATCTTCCTTTCATGAGAGATGCACCGCGGTAGATCTGCTCGAGTAAAACCGCGCGGCAGAGTTCGTGGGACATGGTCATCCTGGACAGCGAAAGCCGGACCTCGGCCCGGTTCAGAAGTCGGGGGGACAAACCCAAAAAACCGCCCGCGACGAAGGCCAGCGATCTCGTTCCGGAGACCGTCCGTTCCTCGATAAATCGGGCAAATTCCATGGAATTCATCTCTTTCCCTCTGTCCGAGAGGCAGACAATATAATCATCTTTAAGCCGTTTTTCAAGTCCCCGGGCCTCGATTTCAAAAATTTTTTCGACCGCTTTCTCGGTCAGGCCCCGGGCGGCCTCCGTTTCGACGATTTCACAGGGAAGCAAGCCGGTGATGCGCTTCAAATAGAACTCCTCCAACCGGCGGATGGCATCCATTTTCGTCCGCCCCGGCCAAAGAACCCTGATGATCATCCCGGCGACACCTTCTGCAAAACCGGCCTAGACCGTCAGGCTCGGGGCGTCGCTCCAGAGTCTCTCCAGAGCGTAATAATCCCGGGACGCGGGAGAGAATATGTGGACGATGAACCACCCGTAATCCATCAGGATCCATTCTCCCCGGGCGGCCCCCTCCGTCCCGATCGGCCGCAGGTTCAAGCCCTTGAGGTCGCGCTCGATCGTCTCGGCCAGAGCGCCGGTTTGCCGGGAATTCAAACCGGTCATGATCAGAAAATATTCGGTGAACGTGGCCGCGGCCCGGAGGTCGAGGACGGTGACGCCTTCGGCCTTTTTGTCCAAAGACGCTTGAATCGCGGTTTTCAAGGCCGGCGGCAATTGCCGCTTGGTTAAAGTCCCGGCTTTCGCCGTCACGGCGGGTTTGCGTGTGGATTTGGTCGCTTTGGTCATCTCTCCTGTCCCTGATAAAGTTTGCCCGACCGGATTCGGGCGGCCACGCCGGCGGGGACCAAACCGGTTATCGGCCGGCCCTCCCTGACCCTCCGGCGGATGTCCGTGGAGGACACGGACAAGGCGTCGGTCCGGAAAAAGAGAATCGTCCGGCCGGCGCGGATTTGAGCGTCGGCGTCCGTCGTTTTCCGGACCGCGGCCATCCGGCCCCGGTATTCCGGCTCCAGGACCGCCCGGGCGGCCCGGAGGCTGGAACCCGGACGGGTCATGACGATGAAGACACATTGGTCGAGAACGCGGCGCCACTCCCGCCATGTTTTTATTTCGAGAAACGCATCGGCGCCAAGAATGAAAAACAATCGGGCGCCCGGAAACAACTTCCGGATCTTCGCCAGAGTATGGATCGAATAGGACGTCCGGGGCGACCGGACTTCGACGGCGCACGCTTCAAACCCGCGTCTCCCCCGGACGGCGAATCCCACCATCGCCAAGCGATCGGCCGCCGGGGCCATGTCGGGGCGGCGTTTATGGGGAGGCGTGTTGGAAGGGATGAAGAAAACCCGGTCCAGTTTAAACCGCGACCGGACGGCCGCGGCCGCCCGGAGATGGCCGCGATGGATGGGATCGAAGGTCCCTCCGAATATTCCGACCCGCGGGGCTTGTTTCATCTGCTTTTTGGGGGAACCGGTCGTTCGGCCTTCAAACGGACAATCGCTTCGTCCAGGGCCGCGACAAGACCGCGGAGGCCATCTTTTTTCATCGCCGATACGGCAAAGAACGGCGATTTCTCGGCCGCGGCGAGTTTTTTAACCGCCTTGAGACGGCTTGCGTCCTCGTCCCGGAGAAGGTCGATTTTATTGGCCACAATGATTTGCGGCCGGGCGGCCAGTTTCGGGTCGAAGGCCGCGATTTCCTTCCGGACGATCCGGTAGTCCTCGACCGGGTCGCGGCCTGAATAGGGCGAGACGTCGATAATATGGACGAGAATCCGGGTCCGCTCGACGTGTTTGAGAAAGAGAATTCCCAAGCCCTGGCCTTGATGCGCGCCTTCGATCAAACCCGGGATGTCGGCGATAATGAAACTCCGGCCCGTCCGGACGTCCACAACCCCGAGATTCGGAATCAGCGTCGTGAACGGATAATCGGCGATGACGGGCTTGGCCGCGGATATTTTCGATATCAGGGTGGATTTGCCGACATTGGGGAAGCCGATCAACCCCACGTCGGCGATCATTTTGAGCTCCAAAAAGAGGTCTTTTTCCTCGCCCGGGCGGCCGGGTTCATACTCCCGGGGCGCCTGATGGACGGAAGTGGCGAACGAGGTATTGCCGCGGCCCCCTTTGCCGCCCTTGGCGGCGATATAGCCCTGTCCCGGCTCGACCAAATCGCACAGGATTTGACCCGTGACAGCGTCCTTGACGACGGTTCCGACGGGGACGCGGAGCTCGAGATCGGCGCCCTGTTTGCCTTGCTTGCGGGCGCCCGCGCCGGGGTCGCCGTTCTTGGCCCGATTGATCGGGTGAAAACGGAAATAGGCGAGCGTCGTCAGTCCATTTTCGGCTACCAGGAGGACATTTCCGCCATGGCCGCCGTGGCCGCCGTCGGGCCCCCCTTTCGGGACGCCTTTTTCATGCCGGAAGCTCACCGCGCCGTTTCCGCCCCGGCCGGCTTTCAGGAAGACTCCGACTTGATCGATGAACATGATTTAAAAACGGGCGAACCGCCGCCCTTGCGGGTGCGACGGGATGTTGAAAGAGAACCGATCGGGTTCAGGCCGGATGAACCGAAACAATTTTGCCCCTCTCGCCTTTATCGGAAAACCGGACCACTCCGGAGATTTTGGCGTAAAGGGTGTCGTCCTGACCGCGGCCCACGTTGGGGCCGGGTTTGATCGGAGTGCCGCGTTGCCGGACCAGAATCGATCCGGCCTTGACCGTCTCGCCTCCGTACTTTTTCACTCCGAGCCGCCGGCCCGCGCTGTCCCGGCCGTTCCGCCCGACGCCGCTTCCGCGTTTTGTCGCCATCGATCGTCTCCTTTACTTCACTTTTCCGCTTTCTTGGGGCGGGCCTTGGGTTTGCCGGTATCGGCGGCCTTTTTGGTTTTCACGGGTTTAGCGGCTTTTGCGGCCGCGGGTTTCTTGGCCGCGGGCTTTTCGACGGCCGGCTTGGGGGCCGGTTTTTCGGTCTTGGCTTTGGCTTTGGGCTTGGGTTCGGCGGGAACGGGGGCGAGAACCGGGGCCTTGACGACGGCCAGTTCATCGGCCGGAACAACCGTTCGGTCGGGATAAATCCCGGCAATCCGCACTTTGACCAGGAATTGACGATGGCCTCTGGTCCGGCGGAACTGTTTGCGGCGTTTCTTCTTGAAAACCATGACTTTATCGTCCCGGAATGTCTCCAGGACATCCGCCTTGACGACCGCGTTCCCGACAAGAGGTGTTCCGACGAGGGTTTTATCTCCATCGTCGATCAGGAGGACCTCTTCAAAAAGGACCGATCCTCCGGCGCCGGTTCCGAGTTTTTCGACATGAAACACGTCGCCTTCCTTGACGACATACTGTTTTCCGCCTGTTTTGATTACTGCGAGCATGGTTAAAGTCCTCGAGTTGAAGTCAAAGTCCGTAAAAAGGAGCATAACTTTAACATGGGCTTGCGTTTATGTCAAACGGGATTTGTCGCCCGGGACTTCCCTGAAAACTTTTTTCCTTGCCCGGGTGACTCTCGGGATTTTATCCCGGGATATCAAGCAAGCTCATGGGAAGGGAGCCGAAGGGCAAGAAATTAGTGTATAATCGGCCCGCTCGGCGGGCGGTTAGCTCAGCGGTAGAGCATCGGTCTTACACGCCGGTGGTCGCAGGTTCGAATCCTGCACCGCCCATCCGCTCCCAAAGCGCTGACAAATCCCTCCTTATTTCTAAGGAGGGTAGGGTGGATAATATCACATGCTTTGACTTCTCCCCCCCCGGGATGGTATAAAATCCCCCGGAAAGGAGTGTCGTGGCCAAAGTCAGAATCCTCGTCGTCGAAGACGAATTCCTCGTCGCGCACGATATCAGCAATATGCTCATCGAGCTGGGATACGACGTCGCGGCGATTGTCTCCACGGCTGAGGAGGCTCTCTCCGTCATCCGAAACCGCGCCCCTGATCTTATTCTTCTGGACATCCGGATCAAGGGGCCGATCGACGGAATCCAAGTCGCGAACATCATCAAGGAAGAATGGTCGATTCCGTTCATTTATCTGACGGCTCATGCCGACGATTTGACTCTCTCCCGGGCCAAAAGCTCGGATCCTCTGGGATATCTTCTCAAACCGTTCGAATTCCGCGAACTCAAGACGGTCATCGAACTGGGACTTTACAAACATGAAAAAGAACGGCAGGCCGCCTTCTGGGCCATCCATGACCGCCTGTCCGGGCTGCCGAGCAAATTCCTCTTCCTCGACCATTTGAGCAAAGCCATCTATCTCGGCGACCGCCACCACAAGAGAATCAGCATCCTGACCTTCGTCGTCCTGCCCGACGAGGCGTCCGTCAACGGCGTTCCCCTCGGATCGAACGAAATCGTCCCCGCGGTGACGGAAAGGCTCATGCGCATTCTCCGCAAGAGCGACACCCTCGCCCGGCTGGAAAGCGGAGAATTCATCCTCCTTCTCCCGGACCTCGAAACCGAGGAGCAAGCCCAGATCGCGGCCCGAAGGATCCTGGGGATTTTCGAGGATCCCATCAACCACGAAGGCCGGGCGGTTCCGGTCCTTGTTTTTTCGGGGCTGGCGATGGCCGACCAAACCGGTCAAGATCCGGAAACCCTTCTCCAGAAATCGCTGGAAAATCTCGCCGAAACCCTCAAACAAGCGCAGTCCTGAGCTCATGAAAAATCTTCAGATCGTCATCGTTGAAGACGAAAGCCTCGTGGCTAAGGATATCGTGAACATGGTTCGCGGCCTCGGCTATTCCGTCCCG
>CAYSGA010000004.1:0-23034 GCA_964430165.1 uncultured Eubacteriales bacterium | reverse complement strand
GGATTATGAAAAAGCCGAGGCGGCCTTCACCAGGGTGAAGGAGCTGACGCCGGATTATGCCCCGGCCTATTACCAGCTGGGCATGATCTATGTCAATCAGAACAAACGGGCCGAAGCCGTGGAGAACCTGGAACGGTATATCGAGCTGGCCCCCGATGAACCCAACGCTGACATTGCCAAAAGGATTCTGGCCTACTTAAAGTGATCTCAGAAACCGGAACGAGCGGCGGGAGCCGGGGCGAAGAGATTTTTTGTACACGGACGCGAAGAGGACGAACGAATCGTTTGGAGGTCGGGTCATGATCAAGAAAAAAAACGGGAAGTGGATCCTGGCTTTCCTGGCCGTTCTGGCCTTGGGCTTCTCCGGGTCGGCCTTCCGGCAGGACCCGGCGGCTCAGGAAAAGAAAGAGACGGAAAAGGAAAAAGACAAGCCGGCTCCGAAGATGTCGAAAAAATACGAGAAGTGGCTCAACGAAGAAGTCGTCTACCTCATTTCGGAAAACGAAAGGGACGTCTTCAAGGCCCTGAAGACGGATGAACATCGCGAGGGTTTCATTAAAACGTTCTGGAAGAGGCGCGACCCGACCCCGGACACCCCGGTCAACGAATTCCGGGAGGAACACTACCGGCGGATCACTTTCGCCGACAGGAACTACTTCGAAGGGAAGGCCGGCTGGCGGTCCGACAGGGGCCGGGTTTATATCATGTTCGGCCCCCCCGATTTCTTCGAGACGAACCCCGGCGGAGGCCGGGGATTCCTGCTGGGAGTGAACGCTCCGTCGGCGGAATTTCCCGCGGAGATCTGGACCTACCGGGAGATCCCGGGATTGAAGGAGCGGGTCGGCCGGGTGGATTTCACTTTTATCAATCACTACGGCGCCGGGTCCTGGCAGCTCGCCTCCAATCCCGCCCTGGCCAACGCCCTCCGCAACGTTTCGCTGCCCGCCCGCTACGCCGGCTACAACGACATGCCGCTGCAGGATGGGCATCAGACGACGGCCGTCACCTCCGCCGCGGTGGGCGCGCAACAATTCGCGCCGAGCGCCATCGAACAGCTCCAGATCATGGCCGAGCTGACCAAGTCCAGGGGCGAGGTTCTGGAGGAATTGGAAAGGTCCGAGCGGCTCCGGAGGCTGAGAGGGATCGTCGAGTCCAAGGCCTCCCTGACCGGGCTCTCTTTTCATACCAGGGAAAGTTACCTCGCCGGAAACGAAGGGATGACCACGATCCCGATCAGCCTGGAGGTCGCGGCCAAGGACTTGGGTTTCCGCCGGGTCGAGGACAGATACCAGGGCATGGTCAATTTCTACATCGAGGTGAAGAACGATAGAGGGACGGCCTACCAGGCGAGCGACCGCCTGGAGATGAACCTCAAGGAAGAAAGCTACCGGAGGCGCTTCGCCGACTTTTACCAGTACAAACAGCGCCTGAACTTGAAACCGGGAAAATATTTTCTCCACCTGGTCGTCTGGGATGAATACGACGGGAATGTCGGATACGTGGACCGCTGGATCGAAGTCCCTGCTTTTCCGCCGCAGGACTTGAGCCTCAGCGACATCATCCTGGCCCGGGACATCCGGAAGGTGGAGAACAAGACGCAGGAACTGGCGATGGACGTGCAGAACATCCCCGCCCTCAAGGCCCTGGAAAAGACGAACCTGAAAGTTCCCGATAAGATCAGTATGGCCAACTCGCGGGGGGGGCCGTTCCTGTTCGGGAACATGGACGTCAATCCCAACACGATGTCCGAGTATGCCCAAGACAGCGATCTGCTGTTCTTTTACCAGATCAACAACCCGACTTACGACGAAGCTTCCGGGACAGCCAGAGTCCGGGTCGAGAATCAGATCTGGAAAGGGAATACGCTCGTGGCCGTGATCGACGACCTCCCGGAAGTCCAGATTCCGATCGCCCAGAAATCGGCGGGCGCCCTGAACAGCAGCGGCAAACACAGTCTCGCCGACCTGGCGCCGGGGAGTTACACGCTGCGCGCCCGGGTCGAGGATCTCTTCTCGCGGAAAACCGCGGAGAAACGGGTTGACTTTAAAATCGTAAAATAAGCCGCCTCCGGCGTTTATAACCCCGGAGAAAATCCAATTTATTGAAATCCATCCAATTTTTTGGATTGCGGCTATTCCCATCGAGCGGTTGTATTAATTAACTTACTGTATTTTCAATAGGTTAGATCATGTTTGGCCTTCCTTAAAATTGGCACGGAATTTGCAATGATGAAGTGGCAGTGGCGATGAATTTAATGACAAAAAAAAATACCTATTCAGGAGGTGAGAATTCAACGAATAATCATGGTTTAAAACAAAAAGGGGACAGAGTGTTCAGGCCCTGCCTGACGCTCTCGGTGGTTCCCGCGGCGGGAAAAAGAATCGCCGCGGGCAAGGAAAAAGACTTACAAATCCCGAATCATCGGGACCGAGGAGGAGCTGAATGAATTTGAGAAAGATGTTTGTTTTTTGCGCCGCCTTCATGCTGGTGGCCTCCCTCGGCTTGGCTCAATCCAAGGACTACGGCTCGTTTATCGGGGCTGTTTTCAGCACCGAGGGCACTCCGCTTCCCGGAGTCGCCGTAACGGCCAAGAACACCCAGATGGGTTTGAGCCAGTCGACGATCACCAACAACCAGGGCTTCTACAGGGTGGGTCACTTGCCCCGGGGTATCTATAACCTGTCGGCCGCTCTCCCTGGGTTCAAGACCCTGTCCAAGGAAGGAATTGAACTGGTGATCGGAGCCGAGCTCAAAATCAATTTCGACCTGGAAGTCGGAGACATCGAAGAAGAGGTGACCGTCATCGGGATCGCGCCGCTCGTCGAAACGACGCGGGCCCAGGTCTCCACGGTCATCACGGAAAGAGAGTTCCTGAGCTATCCCCAGGGGAACCGCGACTACACGTCGCTGATCGCTTACGCCCCCGGAACGCTCCCCGGCGCCGGCCGGTCCGGCTACGCCATCAACGGCCAGAGAGGATCGTCCAACAATTTCCAGATCGACGGCCTCGACAACAACGACAACGGCACGGCCGGCGGCGGCGGCAGCATCACGTCCATGCCGCCCGAAGCGATTCAGGAGTTCCGGCTCGTCTCGAACAATTTCTCGGCTGAGTACGGCCGCAACTCCGGCGGCGTCATCAACGCCGTGATGAAGTCCGGAACGAACGAGCTCCACGGAAGCGCCTGGGTCTTCTATAAGGGAACAGGCGGTTTCTTCTCGAGCGAAGACTGGTTGACTCATGATTATTTGCTGCAGGATAGAATGCAGTACGGCGCGACTATCGGCGGCCCCATCATCAAGGACAAGACGTTCTTCTTCGCCACGTTCGAAGCCGTCCAGGAGGATTCCGGAGCCGCGACGCCCTACTACTTCTTTACGCCCGCGGCCATCCAACGCGCCGGCCCGATCGCCAAGCAGGCTTTTAACAAATTCGGAAGCGCGTATCCCGTCCCGACGTACGATTTCATCGACATCGACGGGGACGGCCTGACGGACGCCGGAAGATATGTCTGGGACGGAACGGAGAAATTCCGGGGCTACACCGGGGGTCTGAAAATCGACCATATTTTCTCCGAGAAGGACAGAATCGCCGTCCGCTGGCTCTTCAACACCTACACGGACGACTGGGATTTCGCCAATGTCCCCGGAAGCACGAAAAGCGTCCCCTATTCCTACCACACCGGCGGGTTGACCTGGCTCCACCTTTTCAGCCCGACCATGTATAACGAAGTCCGCCTGGGTTATCACCGAGACTATGCCGACTGGCAGCGCGTCGCGCCCGAAATTCCCCAGCTGGGCGGCTACACGTATTTCAACGACGGTGTTCACGCCATCGGCGACTGGGGGAATATGCCCCAGGAATTCCTCAACAACACCTTCCAGCTGGTGGACGTCCTGAATTTCCAGGCCGGAAACCACAGCATCAAGGTGGGTGGAGAAGTCCGGATGTGGAATTCGGACTCCACGTTCGACGCCAACGTCGCGGGGAACTATTACTTTTTGGATTCCACCTGGTTCCTCTACGATTTGGGCGCCTATTACCTGTTCATCGGGGCCGACCCGCCCGACCCGCCGGCCGGCAATCCTTATGTCAAGGGCAACCCGTACGGCGAATGGAAACAGGGCGATTCCCACAGAAAATGGAAGGGCCTCGAAGGCGGCCTTTTCGTCCAGGACGATTGGCGGGTGAACGAAAGGTTCACCCTTTCTCTCGGCCTGAGATGGGAATACTACGGCGTTCCCAAGGAAACGTCCGGGAAGGGCATCAACATGCCCGCCTACGGCACCGAGGCCGGATTTAACTCCAAGCAGGTCATCGAAGGAGTCGAGGGCGTAGAAGGGATCAAGTATCTCATTTTTGACGGCCGCCAACTCCTCGGCAAGGACCTCTGGAACCCCTATTACCTGGCCTTCGCCCCGAAAATCAGCTTTGCCTGGGACGCGACCGGAGACGGGAAAACGTCCCTCCGCGGCGGCATCGGCATTTCCTATGACCGGACGTTCAACAACACGTACGAAAACGACCGGTTCAACTATCCCGATTTCACGTTTGTCGGCTTGGCCGGCTGGGACGCTTATTACGGGTATGACGTGGGAAGCCCGGCCATCCAGGTCTCTTATCCCGCGGTGGTCCCCCTGGCCAACGTGGCGGGCTACGGGGCGAGCCTGCGCTGGATGCAGCCCGACCTCAAACCCCAGAGGGCCTATAACTGGCTGTTCGGGGTTCAGAGGGAACTCGGCCCCAACGTGTCCGTTGAAATCAACTACACCGGGTCCATGGGCCGGAACCTCGGCTCGATCCAACGCCCGAACAGATTCACTGGAGACGGCGTGGACGGCAGGTTGACCGGCTACAATACCAATTGCGCCATCACGGGCGTTAACGCAAGAGGCCAGAACCTCGAATCCGACTACCATGCCCTGACGGTGACTTTGAACAAGAGGTTCTCCGACGGCTGGTCCTGGTACACGGCCTACACGTACGGCTATGCCAAGGACCAGAACTCCGACTACTTCGGCGACAACACGTCGATGGAAGCCGTTTCCAACGAGAGAATCGACATGGAGTACGGCTACGCCCAGTTCGACCGGAGGCACAGAGTCGTCGGCGGGTTCGTCTACGACATCCCCTGGTTCAAGAATTCCGACAGCTGGATCCTGAAGAACATCGTTGCCGGCTGGCAGATCGCCGGGAACTTCGACGTCACCTCAGGCGCGCCGTTCAGCATCGGCGCGAACACGGACTGGAACAAGGACGGCGACCGCAACGACAGGCCGCTGTGGCTGGGCGATGACGACACCGAGCTCATCACCTGGACCGCCGGCCGGCCGGGTTGGGGACGGAGCCTTTTCGGAAATCCCCTTCCGCCGACCGCGGCGCATGACCTGACCTACTACAACCAGAATTTCGTCGAACGGAACCAGTTCCGGTGGTTCCCGACCCACAACATCAACATCGCTCTGCAGAAGTACTGGGTCCTGAACGTGGCCGGCAAGGAATTCACCGTCCAGGGCATCTTTGAAGTCTTCAACCTGCTCAGAAGCTACTTCTGGGCGCTGCCCACCCGGACCATGCAATCGGCCCAGTTCGGCTATTCCACGAGAATGAACGGCCAGAGAACGGCCCAGATCTCGCTCCGGATTATGTATTAAGCTTCACGCTTAATATTACTGTAATCAAACCCCCGCCCCGGCTTTCCGGGGCGGGGGTTTTTTATTTGAGGCGGCGGCCCTCTCTGTTCATTTGAAGGAAATTCCGAACTTTGCTATATTCAGGACATGTTAATAAAGATGAGAATAAAACGCTCCCTGGGAAAGACGGGAGCCCGACTCCTTTCCCATAAACACGTTGGCGTCCCGGTCTTCATCCTCTTCGCCGCCGCCTGCGGCTCTTTTCTTTTTTCCGGGGCGATAAACAGGGTCGGAAGGGATGACGGCCTCAACGTCCTCCTCGTCACCCTGGATACGACCCGGGCCGACCGGATCGGCGCCTACGGCTGGGGCAAGGCGAAGACACCGACGATCGACGCCCTGGCGGCCGGGGGGGTGAGGTTCGCCGACGCTTACTGTCCGGCGCCGTTGACCCTTCCCTCCCACTGTTCGATCTTGACGGGGACGTACCCCCTGTATCACAAGGTCCGCAACAACGGCTCCTATTATCTGGGGCCGGAAGCCGTCACCCTGGCCGAGCGGTTGAAAGAAAAGGGGTACGTGACGTCGGCCTTCGTCGCTTCGTTCAATGTCGATTCCCGGTTCGGCCTGGACCAGGGATTCGATACCTACGACGACAAGTTCAGCGACGACGAGATGCTGAAGACCTTCCGGTCGGAGAAGCGGGCCGATGAAGTCGCCGACTCCTTCCTCGCCTGGTTCGAGGCGAATGATCAGAAGAAGTTTTTTTCCTGGGTCCACTTTTATGACCCCCACATGCCCCACGACGTCCCGTCCCCTTACAAGGAGGAATTCGCCGAGGACCTCTATGACGGTGAAATCGCCTTCATGGATCATCACTTCGGACGGATCATCGCGCGGTTGAGGGAAAGGAAGGTCCTGGACAAGACCCTGATCGTCATCGCCGGGGATCACGGCGAGGCTCTCGGAGACAAGGGGGAGCTGGACCACGGCATTTTCATCTATGACCCGACGATGAAAGTCCCCCTCATTTTCTACGGGGAAAAGTGCCTTCCCGGGGGATTGGTCGTCGAATCCAGGGTGAGACTGATTGACATCATGCCTTCCATTCTGGACCTGGTCAAGATTCCGGTGAACAAGGACGTCCAGGGGGCGAGCCTTCTGCCGTTCATCGAGGGGAAAAAGGAAGGGAGCCTTCCCTGCTACCTCGAATCCTATTACCCTCCGGAGACCTACGGCTGGTCGGAGCTCCTGGGCTTCATCGACGGAGATTGGAAGTATATCCGGGCGCCGCGGCCCGAACTCTATAATCTCAAAGAAGACAAAAAAGAAGAGCGCAACCTCCTGGACAAGGAGAGCAAGACGGCCGCCCTGCTCGACAAAAAGCTCACGGCCGCGATCCGGGATTATTCCTCGAAGAAGGAAGCGGGCCGGAGGACGCTGACCCGGGAAGAGGAAGAGCGTCTGCGGTCTCTCGGATACGTCGGGTCGAACGCCTCGGTCAAGGTTCCCAAGGGCCCGCTCCCGGATCCCAAGGACAAGATGGGAGAATTCAAGATTCTCTACGAGGCGAAGCTCGCGGAATACGAGGGAAGACTCGAGGAAGCGGAAAAAAATTACCGCGAGATGCTCCGGCTGGCTCCCGACGTGTCCTGGCATTACATCGGCCTGGCCATCCTTCTCGCTCGGGAAAAACGGTTCGGCGAAAGCATCGCTATCCTCAAAGACGGCCTGGAGAGGCTGCCCGACTCGGTCGTCCTCATGTCCCGGCTGGCCAGTTTCTACATGAGAACCGGCGACTTCAAGGGCGCCTTAGAGATGAGCGTGGCGACTTTGGCGCAGGACCCCAAGCATTTCGACGCCCTGGTCATCGCCGGGTGGGCGGCGGACATGCGGGGCAACTTTAAGGAGTCGGCCGACTATTTCGGGAGAGCCCTGGAAATCGAGCCGGAGAACAGATACACCCGGTTGAAATACGCTTATGCCCTGGGGGCCCTGGGCCGGGGCGAAGAAGCCGCCGCGATTGACGAGAAACTGAAAAAGGAATATCCCCGGGATTTCCGGATTTACATGGATTTGGGGATCATCTACACCGCTCTCAAGAAACTCGGTCTCGCCGAAGAGAATCTGAAAACAGCGGTTGAACTCAGCCCTACGCCCGACAACCATTTGGCCTACTCGGCCATTCTGGCGAGAGTCGGTAAGCTCCCCGAGGCGGTTTCCAACCTGAAGCTCTATCTGGAAAATACCAGGGAGGGGGACACCCCCCGAAAACTCCAGGCCCGGAAAGCGCTCGCGGAATGGGAAAAGCTCCTCAAAGAACGATAAAATCCCGCCTTTTTGAAGGAACGCCTCGATGTCGAATAAAACAGGAAGCAAAAAGCGGAAGAAATTATGGCCCAGTCTGTTCGTTCTCCTGATCATGGTGATTGTCGGGCTCGGACTGACGTTTGTTTCCGGGGCGAAGAACAAGGTGGAAAAGGACGGCGACCTCAACGTCCTCCTCGTCACCCTCGATACCACCCGGGCCGACCGCCTCGGTTGTTACGGCTTTAAAAAAGCCCGGACCCCGAACCTGGACTCCCTAGCGGCCAAGGGGGTCAGATTCGCCAACGCCTACTGCCCCGCGCCGATGACCCTGCCCTCCCATTGTTCGATCCTGACCGGGACCTATCCCATCTATCACAAAGTCCACAACAACGGAACTTATTATCTGAACCCGGAGATTCCCACCCTGGCCGAGCGGTTCAAGGAAAAAGGCTACGAGACCTCGGCTTTCATCAGCTCGTTCAACGTGGATTCCCGGTTCGGCACGGCCAAGGGGTTCGACGTTTACGACGACACCTACGGCGCGGACGAGATGATCAAGACTTTCCGGTCGGAGAGGTCGGCTGCCGACACGTCGGCCGCCTTCATCCGCTGGCTGGACGGCGCGTCCGGCAAAAAATTCTTTTCCTGGGTCCATTATTACGACCCCCACATGCCGTATCGTCCGCCCTCGCCTTTTAAAGAGCAATTCGCCGGGGACTTTTATGACGGCGAAATCGCCTACATGGATCAGGCCTTCGGAAAAGTCCTCGAAAGACTCGAAGAGAAGGGCCTCCTGGATAAAACGCTGATCGTCATCGCCGGCGACCACGGCGAAGCCCTGGGCGAAAAAGGCGAAGTGGACCACGGGGTGCTGATTTACGACGTGTCGATGAGAATTCCCTTCATTTTTTACGCGCCGCGGAGCCTTCCCGAAGGCCTGGTCGTGGACGCGAGGGTCCGGCTGATTGATATCATGCCCTCGGTTCTGGACCTGCTGAAGATATCCCTGAACAAGGGCATCCAGGGGACGAGCCTTCTCCCTTACATCGAGGGAAAACGGAAGGACGATTTGACGTGCTATCTGGAGAGCTATTATCCGCTGGAGACCTACGGCTGGTCCGAGCTTGTGGGCGTCATCGACAAGGATTGGAAATACATCCGGGCTCCCCGCCCGGAGCTTTACCAAATCAAGGTCGACAAGAATGAAGACCGGAATCTCTACGAGGCCGAACCGGAAAGGGCGGCGGCCCTCAAGAAGAAACTCCAGGAAGTCCTCGTCGATTCTACCTCGGATTTTCCCCTGAGCCGGAGAAAAATGAGCCTGGTGGAGGAGGAGCGCCTGAGGTCGCTCGGATACGTGGGCGGGGACGGCGCCGTGAAGGTCCCAAAGGGGCCTCTTCCCGACCCGAAGGATAAAATGGGGGAGTTCCGCATCCTGATGCAAGCCGTCCAGAGCGAATGGGACGGGGACATGGTCAACGCGGAGAAAAACTACCGCGAGATCCTCCGCTTGGCGCCGGATGTCGCCTGGCGTTACCTGGACCTGGCGATTTTCCTTTCGAGAGTGAACCGGCTGCCCGAAGCGATCGAGGTCCTGAAGCAGGGGCTCACCCGGCTCCCGGACGCCTTCCCGCTTCTCTCCCGGCTCGCCCATTTTTACATGAGACTCGGCAAGTACCAGGAAGCGCTCGAGATGAGCCAAGCGGCCCTCCGGATCGACCCCCATTATTTCGACGCCCTGGTCATCGCCGCTGCCGTCGAGGACGTCCGGGGCAACTGGGACGAATCGATCAAGCATTATAAAACGGCCCTGGAAATCGAGCCGGAAAATAAAATGGTCCAGATGAAGTATGCCTACGCCCTGGGGGCCGCGGGCTTCGGCGAGGAAGCGGTCGAGATCGACGAAGCTTTGAAGGATGAGAATCCGAAGGATTTCCGGATCTACCAGGACCTGGGCGTCATCTATACGTCGCTCGGCCGGCTGGAGAGGGCGGAAGAAAACCTGTCCCAAGCTATGCAACTGAACCCCTCGCCCGAGAGTTATTTGAACTACGCGGTCATCTTGGAACGCGTCGGCAAATTGCCCGAAGCCGTCAAGTATCTGAGACTGTATCTGGAGAAGACTCCGGAGGGCGAGACGCCGCGGAAAGCCGACGCCCGGGCCGCCCTGGCCGCCTGGGAAAAACGCCTTCGGTGAGTCCCGGCCGGCGGTTTGAAAATTTTGGAGCGGTATGCTAACATTCCCTTTTAAAAGAACTTGGAGGTCATCATGAAAAAATACGTTGCTTGGGGCGCCGCCTTTCTCGTCCTGTTCGCTTTATTAATCCCGGTTCAGGCGGGCGCCGCGAAAAAAGAGGTCGACAAGTACGAGCACTGGCTGAAAGAGGAAATCAAGCTCCTCATCACGCCGGAAGAAGAAACGGCTTTCAAAAAGCTGAATAGCGACGAAGAGAAGGATAAATTCATCGAGTTGTTCTGGGCCAAGAGGGACCCGTCGACCGCGGACAGGGCGAATGAATTCAAGAACGAATGGTCCGCCCGGCTGGAGTTCGTCAACAAGACCTATTCCAAGGGGTCGGTTTCCAGGGGGTGGCACACGGATATGGGAAAAGTGTACATGATTTTCGGCCCCCCGGCCCGAATCCAGTCCGCTCAGAGCGAGGTGAGGACGGAATCCCGCGGGGGAAGCCAGATCGAGGGCCCGCCGGAAACGTGGGTGTACCAACCCATGCCCGCGCTGGGCCTGACCAGCGAGTTCACGATCACCTTCAGAAATTATCAGTTGGGGTATGACCTGGACGAGATGACGCCGCAGGCGATTCGCCATGCCATGGAGATCTTCCCCTCGGTCGTCGTCTTCAACCCCGACCTCAAAGAACTCCCCATGTACAAGTACACCCTGGACGAAAACTCGGCCGAAGGAAAGATGATCAAGGACTTCATCACGACCGGCCAAGAAGTCAAGCAAATCGCCCTGGAGTGGTCGCCCATTTATACCCGGGCGATGAGCGGCAGCACCTACGTGTCCTTCCTGGTTCAGATCGACCCGCAGAATATCGACCGGAAAAAATTCAAGGAAATGACGTTTTTCGGCCAGCTCAAGGGGGAAGGGGAAGAAGCCCAGGACTTTCTGAACCCGGTGAAAGTCGAGCAGGAGAAGGCCGACAAGCTGGTGCTGGTCTTCGGTTTTCCGGCCAAGTCTGGCAAATCCGTTCTCTTCCTCGGGGCGGAAGACAGAGACAAAGAGAATCACACCCTGGTGAAGTCCGATTTGGACATCCAGAATTTCTGGAACGACGAACTGAACACGAGCACCCTGATTCTCAGCTCCCAGGTCGTTTCCAAACCGAGAGAGGACGCGAATGCGGAATTCAGCCCCTACGTCACGCCCGATTATCGGGCGACCCCCCGTTGGGGCAATGCCTTCAAGCCGAGTGAATTCCTGAGCGTCCTCTTCCAGGTCTACAACGCCAAGACCCGGGAGGGCGAACTCGACCTGACGATCGACTATTTCATCATCTCCGACGCGGCGGGCTACCGCTTGAATCCCCAGACGGTCAAGACGAAAATCGAAGAGAATACGGCCGTCGCCTGCGGGACGGAGGTTCCCCTCTCTCCGCTCGAGCCCGGGAAATACACCTTCAAAATCAAGATTACGGACAAAGTCGCCGGTAAAACGGTGGAGAAGACCGCGGCGTTCGTGGTCGAATAAAAGGAAACCTCGATGAACCGCGCTTTTTATGGAATCCTCGTCATCGCCGTTCTGATCGCGGCCGCGGGCTGCGCGCCCGTAACCCCGGAAAAGCCGGGCACGATCGAAATCACGAAAGTGGGCACCTATTCCTACATGCGGCAGAGCCGCGACATCGCCATCGTGGTCGATGTCGAGATGGCCCAGAAACGAACGGAAGAACCCTATTTTCCGCTGGGCATCAAGATCGCCAACAAACGTCTCAAACAGGTCGTCGTCGACCGGGAGACCCTGGTTCTCGTCGACGACAAAGACCAGGTCTATGTCATGCCGAGCGTCGTCGAGCTCGAGCAGAATTACGACAAGCTCGTCCCGGACCACAAATTCCAGAGCCAGACCGGGATCATGGGAGACGACCTTCTGACGGGTTTTTCCTACTACCAGAAGGCGTCCGGCCATTTTTTCCCCCAGGTTCAGGGAGGGGCCAGGACCATCGATTCGGTCACCATCCGGGCGCACGGGTTCATGGAAGACATGGTTTATTT
This sequence comes from uncultured Eubacteriales bacterium, assembly GCA_964430165.1. Taxonomy (GTDB): domain Bacteria; phylum Acidobacteriota; class Aminicenantia; order Aminicenantales; family UBA4085; genus JAAZPG01. The sequence goes on along the minus strand of CAYSGA010000004.1, from coordinate 10,854 downwards.
CCCCATGCCCGCGGGGGGGATCAAGGGAAAAACGCTGAGGCTCCGGCTGGACGTGTACGAGCTCGACGAGCCGTTTGTTATCGTTTTTCCCGTTCAGTAGGATATTTTCAAGTCGTCGCCGTCGTCGAGCACCGTCCTCACCCGACGATTTTCAAGGCGTTCGGAATGATCCCGATCTCCAGGTCCCCGAATTTCGTCCGGCCGTCGCTCGTCCCGAGGATGTCCCCGTCGGCTTGAATCTCCATCGGAAATTCGGACCGGAGGCGGAAAGCGGCGGCCCGTCGAAATTCGACCTGGCGAAGCCGTCCGTGGCGGCCTTTTCCCGCCAGGCGGTAGATTTCCGCCAACCGGATGAACGGGCAGGGTTTGATGAGGCAGAGATCCAGGATCCCGTCGTCGGTCCGGGCTTCGGGAGCGATCAATTTTCCCGTCGCCCAGTAGCGGATGTTGGAAAATACCGCCGCCAGAACCCTTCCGGAGGTCGTTCCTCCGCCGCCCTCGATGTCAAGCCGGAGAGGGACCTCCCGCGACCAAAGCGCGGCCCGAATCGCCAGGTATCCGGCCGCCCATTGCCGCCGGGCCGTTTTCCACCCTCGCTCGGCCATGCGGGCGACCCGCCGGTTGACGACGGCTCCTAACCCGACGTTGGCCTGTCCCAGAAAATAACCCAGGGGGAACCCCCCGGTTCGGACGACGCCGAGATCGATACCCCGCGTCCGCCCTTCCTTCAGGGCCTTGACGGCCTTGTCCATCCGATCCAGGCCGAACTCTCGCGGGACGTCATTGCTGGAACCGAGCGGGATCATCCCCAGGACGGCGTCCGACCGGCCGGCCAGAATTTCCCCGGCGATGAGGGAATACGTCGAATCGCCCCCCGCACCGACGATGAGCGCGTGGGTGCGGCCCGCCTCACGGGCGACCCGGCGCAAATGCCCCACGCTCTGGGTCACGACAAACGTGTGCTTGAGCCCGGCCCGGTCGAGGGCGGCCTGGAGATCGGCGCGCTTTCCGGCGGCCCGGCCCTGATTCGATGAGGGATTAAAGAGAACGAGCATCGGTTCCATGGGAATGTTCCCCGTCCTTCCTTCGGGCGTTCAACTCCGCGGCCCGGCCGGACAAGATCGTGTGGACCCGGTCGAGGTCCCGGCGGATGTGGGAGAGAATCGGAAGCCAAAGAAAAACATTGAGGACCCAGAAGGCCAGAACTCCGGCCATGGCCGTCCTCAGGCCGAACTTTGTCGCGAGATAGGATGCGCTCAACGGACCCAGGGCGTTGCCGGCCAGGTCCATCACCGAGGCGAACGAAATCATCGCCGCCCGGTGCTCGGGCAGGTTGACGTCCGTCAGGGCCCCGTACCAATTCGGGTTCACTCCCTGGTTGAGGAACATGGCCGCCGCGATCCAGGCCGCCAGGCCGATCGCCCCGGGGACGGCAAAGGTCTCCCCGACGCCGGCCCGGTCCGGAATCCAGACCCTGGACGCCAGAAACGGGATCATGAAGACGACCGGAACCGCGTTGCAGAGGAGCGCCGTCCAGACCCTGGCCCGCCGGTCCCTGCGGAACCAGAGGTCGCCGACCCGGCCGAAAACGACGGCCCCGGCCGCCCCGGCGATAAAGACGCCGATGACGGCGGCGTTGACGGAAGCGGCCTCCATGTTGTGGACGTCCTTCATGTATTTAAAAATCAGGAAAAGGACGATCGACCCGGGAATGACGTCGAGAAAATTGAAAATCAGCCAGGCGTTGGAGGGGGCGGCCCGCAGGGCGGCCGCGTCCTTCCGCGTCCAGCGGAAACGGTAGACGGCCCCGGCCAGAATCGCCTCCCGGAGTTCGGGTTCCTGGATTCCCCGGGCCGGTTCGCGGAGCGAGACGAGAACCGCGGCCAGGGCGAGGTTGATCGCGCCGATGACGGCGTAGGCCGTCCGCCAATTCGACCCGAGCGCCCCGCCGGCGATGAATCCGGCCATCCGGCCGGCCAGCATCGCCACGGACAGGACGCCGAACGCCGTCGACCGGCGACCGGCGGCGACCAGGTCCGAGGCGAGGGCGAAGACGGAGGGGATAATCAACCCGATCCCGAACCCGGCCAGCGCCCGGGCGAGAAAAAAAGCGGTGAACCCCGCCCGGCCGTGGGGAATCAGGACGGAAGAAACGGCGATCAGCCCGTACGTCAGGGAGCCGGCCAGGCAGAGCCGGAGCCGGGAGACACGGTCGGCCAGCAGGCCCGCGGCGACGGTGGCGATCGCCGAAAACAGGGTGAAGACGAAGGCGACCCAGCCGAGGGGGACGATATCCGTCGTCAGCCCGAAGAAATCGGCGAGAAGAGGGTTGACCAGCGGGCTTTGGAGGGACTGGTCGGCGAAATTGAAAACGAGAAGAAGGGCGAGAACCGCGAACACGGCCGGCGGGGCCGTTCGGGTCATGGTTTTCCGCTCTCCGTTCATGTTTCCTCTCCGCGGCAGTTCACTATAGCGAAATCCGCCGGACTTGGAAAGGGCGGGACGGGCCGGGCGGCGGCCGGACGCCTCGGCTTTGCTCCCCGCGGCCGACCGGCATATAATAGCGGAGACGTGCGAGCTCCCATGGTCGACATCCTGAAATCCCTCCGGCCGGGCCAATGGATCAAAAATCTGTTCGTCTTTGCTGCCCTGGTCTTCGCGAGGGAGGCGTTGACCGTTCCCTCTCTCGCGCGGGCGGTTTGGGCGTTCGCCGTTTTCTGCCTTCTGTCCGGGGCGCTGTACCTCGTCAACGATGTCTGCGACGTCCTCGCGGACCGCCTTCATCCTAAGAAGCTCCTCCGGCCGATAGCCGCGGGCCGCGTTTCGCCGGGCCGGGCGCTCGCCTGGGCGGCGACCCTGGCCGCGGTTTCACTCGCCGGTGCGTTCGCCCTCCGGCCGCTGTTCGGCGCCGTGGCCGTCATCTACGCCGTCTTGATGCTCGGGTATTCATTAAAGCTGAAAAACATCGTCATCCTGGACGTCTTTCTCATTGCCGCCGGTTTCGTCCTTCGCGTCGTCGCCGGCGGCGTGGCGATTTTCGTCCCGCTGTCCTCCTGGCTGATCATCTGCACGTCGCTTCTGGCGCTCTTCATCGCCTTCGGCAAACGCCGCCATGAAATTGTTTTTTTGCAGGTCCAAGCGCCCCTCCACCGGCCCATCCTGCGGGAATACAGCGCCTATCTTCTCGACCAGATGATATCCGTCGTGACGGCCTCGACGGTGATCGCCTACAGCCTCTATACCGTTTCCGAGGATACCGTCCAAAAATTCGGGACGCCGAACCTGATCCTCACCACGCCGTTCGTCCTGTATGGAATTTTCCGCTATCTCTATCTCGTTCACCAAAAAGGCCAGGGCGGAAGCCCCGAGGAGATGATCTTCCGGGACAAGCCGCTGGCCGCGGCCATCATCCTCTGGGTCACGGCCGTCGTGATCATCCTCTACTTCCGCTGAGCCCGGCTCAGGTCTTCAGCCAACGGCGGCTTTTCGGTTCCCGTTCGAGGTGGAAGATGATCATTGCTTGCAGGACGTTCTCGAACGACCGGATGTCTTCGGGGGAAAACGGGGCAGCGGCGCAGGCGGCCGGCGGGTTCGTCTGAACCCAGGAAAGAAACCGGCCCAGGCTCTCCCGGATCTCCTCCTTCCGGGAGGGCGCGCAGGTGTCGCAGAAAACGCCGTCGCGGCGGGGGGAAAGCCAGGCCGGGGCCGACTCGGCGATCGCCGTCCGGCAGCGCCGGCAGCGGCGGATGTCGGGCAGGATCCCGTTGATCCGGAGGATCCAAGCCTCGAAATACCGGGTCAGGGTCCGGACGTCGACCTTGTCCCGGACGGCCTGCAGGATCGAGAGGAACAGCCGGAAGGCCAGGTTTTCCCGCGCCCGGACCGGGACGAATTCCTCGATCAATTCGATCATGTAGGAAAGGGCGAAGTTCACGGACAGGTCGGAGGAGATGTCGAAGAACGAATCGCGGAGGTCGCAGCCGCTGATCGTGACCAGGTCGCTCCGTTCCTTCTCGTAAAAAAACACCGTCACGTGGGAGAGCGGTTCCAGGGCGCTGCCGAACCGGTTCCCGAATTTCCGGGCCCCCTTGGCTGCTCCGCGCAGGACGCCCCGCTCGGACGTGAGAAGGATAGCGATTTTGTCCTGATCGGCCAGGGGAAACGTCCGAAGGACGATGGCTTCGGCCTGATCGCGGGGCATGCGGCCTCAGGGAAGCAGGGTGATGCGGAGGTTCCGGATTTTGTCCCGGAGCGCCTCCGGGGTGATTTGAAGTTCGGCCGAGGTCCGCGTCTCGTCCCACTGGTTCCGGCGGAGGGCGTGGTGCACGACGTCTCGTTCGGCCCGGCGGACGGCCTCGGCCAGCGAAGGGCGGAGCGCCGGCAACGGTCCTTGTTCGCGGGTTTCGACCAGGAGGTTCAGGTGGCCGGGGCCGATTTCGGCGTCTTCGACGAGGATGACGAAGCGTTCCAGGACGTTCATGAGCTCGGCGACGTTGCCCGGCCAGGAATAATTGATGAACGTCGGTAACGCGTCCGGGTGGATGGTTTTAGGCGCCCGGCCGTAATCGCGGCTGTAGATCCGCAGAAAATAGGCGATGAGGACGGGAACGTCCTCGACCCGCTCCCGCAGCGGCGGCAGGGTGAAGGGGATGACGTTGATCTTGAAAAACAAATCCTCGTTGAAGCGGCCCTGCCGGACCAGGTCCCCGAGGTTGATTTTGGTCGAAGCGATGATCCGGGCGTCGAAGGGGACCGGGTCGGAACCGCCGAGCGGTTCGAATGACCCGGCCGTCAGCGCCCGGACAAGCGCGTCCTGGGTCCGCAGAGGCAGGGTTTCGACGCCTTCCAAAAAGAGCGTTCCGCCTCCGGCCTGCAGCATCTTCCCTCTTTTTTCCTTGGCCGGGTCGGGCCCGTAGCCCTTGAGACAGCCGAAGAGCTCGGCGTCGATCAGGATTTCGGGAAGCGCGGCGCAATTGACTTCGACGAAACTCCGTTCCCGCCGGGGGCTGTGTAGATGGATGATGCGGGCGGCCAGTTCCTTGCCCGTCCCGTTTTCTCCGGAGAGAAGAATCCGGCCGTCCGTCGGGGCCGCCGCCCGGATCTGGGCCCGCAGGGTCCGGAGCGCGGCGCTCTTTCCGACCAGGTGATTCCGGCTTTGCAGCCGTTCGCGCAGCCGGACGTTCTCTTCCTCCAACCGGGCCCGGAGGAGGGAGTTGCGGACGGTCAGGATGACTTTCTCGAGCGACAGCGGTTTTTCGAGAAAATCGAAAGCGCCCATCTTGACGGCCTTGACCGCCGTCTCCACGGTGGCGTGGCCGGAAATGACGACCACCGCCGGCCGGTCCTCAAGGCGCTGAATTTCGGCCAGCACGTCGAGGCCGTTCATTTCAGGGAGCCAAATGTCGAGAATGACCAGGCCGAAGTTCCCCTTCGCCAGGGCCTCCAACCCCTCTTCGCCCGAGGCGGCGGTCCGGACGAAATACCCTTCATCCTCCAGGATTCCCCGAAGCGAGGACCGGATGGCGGATTCGTCGTCGATGATCAGGACGCGTTCTTGAATCATACGGGCAGCTCGATGATGAATTTCGCCCCCATCGGCCGGTTGTTTTCGACGCGGATGAGGCCGTCATGCTCGCGGACGATCTGGCTGACGATGGCCAGCCCGAGTCCCCGTCCTTTTTTCTTGGTCGAGAACGTGGGCAGGAAGATCTTGTCCGCGTCCCCGACGGGAAGACCCGGCCCAGTATCCGTCACCGTCACCAGGACGCGTCGGGAATCGCGATCGAAGTCCGCGAGAAGGGTGATTGTCCCCTTTTTATTCATCGCGTCAATGGCGTTGTCGATGAGGTTGATGAAAACGCGTTTGATCTGCTCCGCGTCGAGCCGGACTTCGGCCGGGACATCCGGGGCGATCCGGATGTCGAAAGCGATGTCGGCGAAAATCCCCCGGAAGAGGTTCGCGACCTGCCGGAGGATGTCGCTGAGGGAGGCCGGCTGGAGGTTGATTTTGGGCAACCGGGCGAAATCGGAGAACTCGTCCACCAGGGCTTTGATCGTCTGGGCTTCCTGGATGATCACCCGGGCCCCCTCCCCGATGATTTCGTCGCCCGCGGCGTCGCCCTTTTTCATATTGCGGATGATGCGTTCGGCGTTGAGTTGGATCGGGGTCAGGGGGTTTCTGATTTCGTGGGCGACCCGCTGGGCGACTTCCTTCCAGGCGGCGATCTTCTGGGCGGTGATGAGCTGGGTCAAATCGTCGAGGGCGACGATCAAGCCCGAGAAATCCTCCTCCGGTTTGCGAAGCGGGGTCAGGGTGAGGGAAAACGTCTTGGTCTGGACGCCCATGGCCATCTGGATTTCACGGTCGCTGATCTTGGTCCGCTTGACGAGGGCTGCGTCGATGGCGGCGCACAAAGCCTGGAAACGGACCGAGCCGAGGAGGTCCCGGAACGTCCGTCCGGCCGGGTCCTTTTCCGGAAGGTCCAGCATCTCCCGGGCCGCCGGGTTGATCGTGGTCACGACGCCCCGGGCGTCGAGGGCGATGACGCCGGTCGAAATAGCGTTGAGGACGGTTTCGATCGTTCGCTGGCGGGCGGCGACTTCGGCGGTTTTGGCCGCGACCTCTTCCTGGCCCGTCCGCAGGTCGGCCGTCATCTGGTTAAAGGAGTCGATGAGCGTCCCGAGTTCGTCGGCCGCGGGGTCCTCGATCTTGACGGAAAGATTGCCCCGCGAGACTTCCTTGGTGGCGTAGGCCAGTTTTTCGATGGGAACGGTGATGCTTTTAGCGATGTGGAATCCGATCCAGATGGCCGTGAAGACGATGATCAGGGTGACGAAAACCAAGGTCAGGGTGTACAGCGTTTTCGTCAGGTCCCGCTGCGTCCCCCGCATGCTGTAGCGGTCGTCCAGGGCCATGATCGAGTTCATTTTTTGGGTGAGGTTCTGGGGTAGAAATTTCCCGGCCGTGACCAGGACAGCCCCCAGTTTCGGATCCGTGAACGAGACCCCCCGGCGGACGAACTCGCCCGCCCCCATCGGGGTGATGTCGTTGAGGTCCAGGCCGAGATGGGCTTTGCGGACGTCGTCGTCGCTGAGGTCCCGGTAGTCCTGGAGGGGAAGATTCGGGTTGAGGAGCGAGAACAATTCCTCGCTCTCGAGAAACAGGCTGATTTCGTCCAGCCGGTATTCGGTCAGCTTGGATTTGACGAATTCCTCCAGGCGCGACCGCCGGGACGGCTCGACCAGCTCGAATTGCCGGATTTCCCGGACGAGCTGTTGGGCGAAATGATGCGTTTCCTCCGAGGTGGTCGCGTAGAATCCGTCGGCGACCGCCCGGGTATCCTTGACCAGGCGCGAGATGTCGAGGCGGAACCACTGTTCGATGCTGTTGTTGATGACCCGGCTGGTGAAGATGAACAGGAGAAGCGTGGGGATGAAGGAGAGGGCGGTGAAGAAAATGACGAGCTTGGTCTTGAAATGAGACCCAACGACCTTGTGCTTGCGCTCGAGGTAAAGCTTGACCAAGTACCGGCCGAGGACGAAAAAGAGGATCAGGGCCAGCAGGAGGACGATGAACTGGAGCGCGGCCAGGAGGATGCCGGTGACTTTGCCCGGGGAGAATTCGGCCGAGCCGCGGAGAAATACGTCGATGACGAAAAAGAGAATGACGAGAAGGAGGATGACAGCGACGACGACCCGGGTGCCTTTTTTCTGCCGCTGGTCCTGGTTGTCGTCCATGAAAATCAGCGGCCGGCGGCCTCGGCGGCCGGCGGGTTCTCTTCCCGGAGGAACGTTCCGGCGTTTTCGGAATTGATGCGGATGTCCGTGAGAACGACGCCGGACCCTCCCAGGGGCCGGCCCGGCCGCCCGTTCAGGGTGAAATCAAATCCTCCGGCGTTGCCCGTCTGGATGATAAATTCCCGCTCCGCCCGAAGCGATGCCGTCGAGCCGGCGGGCTTGATTCCGTTCAGAATAACGACGCCGTCGGCGGCGACATGCATCCAGGAGTCGGCGTTGAATCGAAACTCGAGGCGGAGCCCCGTTTCGGCGGGTTCGGCTTTTTGTTCTTCGGGGGCGATGACGGCGGGGGCGGAAGAAATGGGGGGGGGATCCGGCGCCCTCGTCGAGGGGATCTGCGGCCGCGGCCCTCTTTCGGGTTTCAGGAAAATCCAGTATCCGGCCGCGGCGGCGATGAGGAGGAAAAGGACCAACGCGACCGGCAGGACAACCGGGCGTTTCCGCTTTTTCCCGGGCGCCTCGTGTTCTTTTTGCCTCGGGGAGTCGTTGTGCTCATCCGAAGACTCCGAACGAATCCTCTGTTGTTCCTTGTACTTGGCCAGAAAAAGCGCCGGATCCGCGCCGATCGCCTGGGCATAGGCCTTGATCACGCCTTTAAGGAAAAATTTCTGGGGCAGTTCATCCCAGCGGTCGTCTTCAAGCGCGGAAATGAAGCGGGTTGAGATTTTCGTCCGGTCGGAAACGTCCTTGATGGAGAGCGTCCGCCTCTCGCGCTCAGCCCGAAGCTCCTGTCCCAAGGTGGCCATATGGGGGAATTTTAGGCCACTGACGGGGGGAAGTCAATGAAACGGCGGGTCCGGGCCGCGGTCAGGAACGGAACACCCGGCCGAGGGCAGCCAGACTGCCCAGAAGTCCCGCGACCCCTCCGCCGGCGACGAGCCCGGCGGTTTGAAGAAGGGACAACGGCTCGAAGCCGATGAGATCCTGAAGCGCGCCCAGCGAATGACCGAGATACAGGGGAAACAGATGGGCCGCGAGCGAGACCAGCCCGGCCGCGGCGGCGCCGCCGGCCGCGCCCAGGATCAATCCTTCGAGAAGAAAGGGGCCGCGGACGTACCCGTTGGTCGCGCCGACGAGATGGAGGATGGCGATTTCCTCGTGGCGGTTCAGGATGTTGAGGCGGATTGCTCCCGAAACGACGGCGATGGAGATCAGGACGAGAAGACCGCCGACGAGAAATCCGACCGCGTCGCTCAACCGGCCGAGGGCTCGGACGCGATCCGACCAGCGACGGTTGAATTGGACGTCCTCCACTCCCGGAAGACTCTGGAGGTCGCCGATCATCCGGGCGATGGGCGCGTCCGGGGCGGCCGGGTCGCGCAGGATCGCCTCGACCGAGGCCGGCAGGGGGTTACGGCCGAGATTTTCCAGGACATCCTCCAGGTCGGGGAATTCCTTGAGGAAACGGGCGCCGGCTTCCTCCGCCGTGATGGTCCGGGTCGAGGCGACCAGCGGTGACCGGCGGGTCCGGTCCTCAATCGTCCGCTGTTCGTCGGCGGTCGCGGAGGGTTTCAAATAGACGACGACGGCGATGTCCCTGGAAAGCGCGCGGGCGCGGCCGCGGAGGTTGTTCGAAAGGGACAGAAAGAGGCCGGCCATCAGGAAGGAGAGGACGAGGACGGCGAAGGAGACGGCGTGTCGGGTTTTTCCCCGGCGAAGATGCCCGAGGGCGTCTCGGAAAGCGCGCCCGATCTTCCGGCCGGTCATGCCTTCCCCCGTTCCCGCAGCCGGCCTTCCCTCAGGGCCAGAACCCGGCCGGCGAACTTGCGGACGATTTCCCGGTCATGCGTGCAGATGACCACGGTCGTGCCCTGGCGGTTGATTTCCCGGAACAGGCTGATGATTTCCGAGGCGAGGTCGGGATCCAGGTTTCCCGTCGGTTCATCGGCCAGAAGAAGGCGGGGATTGTTGACGACGGCCCGGGCGATGGCCACCCGCTGTTGTTCCCCGTAGGACAGGTCGGCCGGCGTGTTCCAGATCCGGTGGTGGAGCCCGACCATGCGCAGGGCCAGGAAAACCTTGCGCTTGACGTCCTTGGCCGAAAGGCCGAGGACGCGGAGGGGCACGGCGACGTTGTCGAAAACGCGGCGCTCGGCGAGAAGCCGGAAATCCTGGAAGACCACGCCCATGGTCCGGCGAAGGATGTAGATCTTGGAGGGAGGGATGCGGCGGATGTCCATTCCCTCAACCAGAACGTGCCCGTCCGTGGGCGAACATTCCCGGGTCATCAGTCGGAGGATCGTGGATTTGCCCGATCCGCTCGGGCCGGTGATGAAAACCATTTCCCCGACCGCGACGGTGAAGGAAACGTCGGAGAGAGCCCAGGCGGGTTTATGATATTGCTTCCAGATGTGACTGAATTCGATCATCGGGAGCCGGACCGGACCGATTATAACATCCTCAAAGGGTGAAGAGGTACATCAGCCAGCCGAACAGGATCGCCCCCCCGACCATGACGGCGAACATGACCAGGCCGTATTTGAGGCGGCTCTTTTTTTCGTCCCGGCGAAGGAATGCGAGAACGACCGCGACGAAGGCGGCGTAGAGGATCATCGAGAGGAGATGACTGCGGAAGATCATGACTTGGTCCCCGCGGCGATGTCGTAGGCGTCGAGGGCGATGAGAAAATTCAACAGCCCCGCCCCGGCGATATAGGCCGTGCCGAATTCGAACGTCGCCAGCTTCAAGTCGCCGATTCCGACCGGGATGAACCGGGACAGAAGGTACAGAAGGCCGTTGCCGATGTCGGCGAAAAAGGCCAGGATGGTCAGCGGGTTTTCGGTCTGAAACGGGTAGATCCGTCCGCCGAGGGCCAGGCCCAGGGCCGTCATGGCCGCGATGCAGCCGAAGAAGATCGTGCCCCGCACGTATTTTTTCTGGACGAGGTGGCCGAGGCCGGGTACCGCCCAGCCTAGAACCATCATCACGACGCCTTTGATTTTCATGGCGAAGGACATCTTAGCAATCTTTCACCGGAGACACAAGACCTGACAATCGGCTACAATAGCGGAATGCCCGAGCTGCCCGAAGTCGAAACTATCGCCGCTGGACTGCGGG
>CAYSGA010000003.1:0-23250 GCA_964430165.1 uncultured Eubacteriales bacterium | reverse complement strand
CTGGATGCCAAGGGCCGGGTTCTGATCGGCCCCGACCTTCGCGCCCTGGCCGGCAGGATCCGAGCCGCAAAATTCGTGTCCCTCGACACCGAAACCGACCACGTCTCCCCGACCCGGGCGCGGTTGGTGGGTATGTCTTTTTCCCTCAAACCGGCCGAGGCCTACTATCTTCCCCTGCGGCACGACTACCTCGGCGCCCCCGCCCAAATTTCCATCGGCGACGCCCTCGACATCCTCCGCCCGGTCCTGGAGGACCCGAAGATCCGGAAAATCGGACAGAATATCAAGTACGACCTGATCGTCCTCCGCCGGGAAGGCGTCGACCTCCAAGGCCTGGACCAAGATACGATGATCCTGTCGTATCTCCTGGAGCCGAATTGGGGTCGCCACAACCTCGACCGGCTGGCCGCCGCCTACCTGCAGGAAACGGCCATCCCCTACAACACCGTCGTCGGCAAAGGCAAGAACGAAATCACGATGAACCGCGCGCCGGTTGAAGCGGCCGCCCCCTATGCCTGCCAGGACGCCGATTTCGCCCTGTCCATCGCCGGGATTCTCGGGCCGCGCCTGGAACAGGAAGGTCTCGCAGACGTCTACCGCGACCTGGAACGGCCCTTGATAAAAATCCTGGCGGACATGGAAATGACCGGCGTCCGGGTCGACGACGCGGCCCTCCGCGGCGTTTCGGCCGAGCTCGAAACCGGGCTCCGGCGTTTGGAAAAACAGATCTACGAGCACGCCGGTCTCGAGTTCAATATCAATTCTCCGGCTCAGCTTTCCTCCGTCCTCTTTCAAAAACTTCTTCTTCCGGCGCCGAAAAAACCCCGGGGGACGAAAAACGTCTCGACCGCGATCGATGTTCTCGAAAACCTCCGGGATCTCCACCCCGTCGTTCCCCTCGTCATCGAATACCGCCAGACCGCCAAACTCAAATCCACCTATGCGGACGCTCTTCCGGCTCTGATCGATCCGGCCGACGGCCGGATCCACACGTCCTACAATCAAGCCGTGACCTCGACCGGCCGGCTCTCCAGCTCCGACCCGAACCTGCAGAACATCCCGGCCCGCGGACAGATCGGCAAGCGCTTTCGGCGCGCGTTCATCCCCGAAAAGGGACGTCTCCTTCTGGCCGCGGATTACTCCCAAATCGAACTGCGGGTGCTGGCCCATCTCTCCCAGGATCCCGTTCTCATCGACATTTTCCGCGGGGACCGCGACATCCACGCCGAAACCGCGGTCCGGGTGTTCGGCCGGGACGCCGGCGGAACGGACGAAGAACGGCGACGCCGGGCGAAAATCATCAATTTCAGCCTGATCTACGGCGCCTCCGCGTTTTCCCTGGCCGGAGAACTCGGAACATCCAACCGCCAAGCCCAGGACTACATCGACAAATATTACGAACGATTCCCCGGCGTCAAAGCCTACCTGGACGGGATCGTCGAATCGGCCGCGTCGCGGGGATTCGCCGAAACGATGTTCGGCCGCAAGCGTCCGGTCCCCGAACTCACCCAGTCGGACCGGACGGCCCGGGAAGCCGGCCGGCGGATCGCGCTCAACATGCCCATCCAGGGAACCGCGGCCGACATCATGAAGAAAGCCATGATCGAGATCTCCGGGGAAATCGCCCGGATGAAACTTTCGGCCCGAATGATTCTCCAGGTCCACGACGAACTCGTCTTCGAAGCGCCGGAAGTGGAACGGCCCGACCTCGACCGCCTGGTCCGAAAAATTATGGAGTCGGTCTGCCCCGGTTTTCGCGTTCCCCTGAAGGTCTCGCTCGGCTGGGGACCCAACTGGGCCGAGGCGAAATAAGTAAGGGGTCCCCCTCAAGAGTGTCCTTGTTTCCCCCGCCCGGCTGTGCTATACACACCGACGGAAAAGGTGTCTTCATGAGACGGGAAGGAAACGAAATCCCCTTGAAGGCGGAACCGTCCGGTCATTTCCTGTACATCTCGGAAATTCTGAACCGCGCGGTCGTCTCCGCGGACGGCGGGACGATCGGAAAACTGCGCGATCTCAAGGTCCGACTGGACGAACCGTATCCCCCGATCGTCAGCCTGGTCGTCCGAAAGCGCCGGGAGAAAAAATTATTCGAGATCGAATGGTCGCGCGTCGAGCGCCTGGACACGGCGACGATCCGCCTGGCCGGAGGGGCGGCGTCGGCCCTCCGGCCCCTGGAAACCGGGGCCGACGAAATCTGCCTTCGAGAAGAGCTCCTGGACAAGCAGGTCGTCGACACCTCCGGGGCCAAGATCGAACGGGTCAACGACATCCAGTTGCTGAGCCTTAACCGGGACCTCCGGGTCGTCCATGTGGATTTCGGCTGGCGGGGGCTTCTCCGCCGCCTCGGCTGGCTCCGGACGGTGGACAAAGCTACCCTCTGGTTATTCGACTACCGGGCCGAGGAAAAAATCATTTCCTGGAAATACGTCCAACCTCTGCTCTCCGACCCCGATAAAAAAAACCTCAAGTTGAACGTCGCCGCCCGCGGACTCCGCACGATCCACCCGTCCGATCTGGCCGACATCCTCGAGGAACTGGACCGGACCAACCGGTCCTCGCTCTTCCGGTCGCTCGATCTCCAAACCGCCGCCCAGACGCTCGAGGAAGTGGAGGATCCGAAGCTTCAGATTTCACTCATCGAATCGGCCCCGGTCGAACGGGCGTCCGACATCCTGGAGGAAATGGCCCCCGACGAGGCCACCGACCTCCTGGCCGAACTTCCCGAGGAACAGAAGGACCGGCTCGTCCGGACGATGGAAAAGCCGTCGGCCGACACCCTTACGGCCCTCCTGAAGTTCAAGGAGGGGACGGCCGGGGGCATCATGACCAAGGACTTCTTCGCCGTTACGGACGACACGACGATCGGTCAGGCGATCGAGGAATTCCGGGAAACGACTTACCCGCTCGAATCCGTCGCCTACATCTACGTCACGTCCGACGACGGCCGGTTGCGCGGCGTGGCCACTCTCCGCCATCTCATCATCGGCGACCCGGATGCGCCGATCGCAAAATTCATGAATGAACGTCTCGTGACCATCGACCCGCAGGACGACGTGGAGGACGTCGCCGACCTTTTCAAAAAATACAAGTTTCTGGCCGTCCCGGTGGTTAACGAGGACGGGATGATCGAGGGCCTGATCACCCTCAAGGACATCATGGAAGAGCAGCTGGACGAATGAGGACAAGCGACGGCCGCCGATGAAACTCCCCCGCCTCCGCCTCCACTGGAAATCGGTCCTGTTGTTCCTGACCGTCGCCGGCCCGGGCATCATCACCTCCAACGTGGACAACGACGCCGGCGGGATCGCCACCTATTCCATGGCCGGCGCCCATTTCGGGTACTCCCTCCTGTGGTCGCTCGGGCCGATCATGCTGGCTCTGATCATCGTCCAGGAAATGAGCGCCCGCATGGGCGTGGTCACCGGAAAGGGGCTGTCCGACCTGATCCGCGAGCGGTTCGGCGTCAAAATCACCGTCTATCTCCTGTTCGCCGTCGTCCTCACCAATTTCGGCAACGTCATCGCCGAATTCGCCGGCGTGGCCTCGAGCCTGGAGATTTTTCATATCTCGAAATATCTGTCCGTTCCGCTGGCGGCCGTTTTCGTTTGGCTCCTCGTCGTCAAGGGCACGTACCGCTCGGTGGAAAAGATTTTTCTTTACGCCTGCCTCTTCTATCTCACGTATATCGTGGCCGGTTTTTTGGCCAAGCCCGATTGGGGAACCATCGGGAGAAATATCCTCGCCCCGAGCGTCTCCTTCTCCTCCGAGAGCCTGGGGATGATCATCGGCCTGGTCGGGACGACGATCGCGCCCTGGATGCAGTTTTACCTCCAGGCCTCCATCGTCGAAAAAAACATCGCCCTGAAAAATTACCGCCTCGCCCGGCTGGACGTCATCGTCGGAAGCTTCATCGTCACTCTGATTGCGGCCTTTATCGTCCTGACCTGCGCCTCCACGCTCTTCCGGGCGGGAATCCGGGTCGAAACCGCCGCCGACGCCGCCCAGGCGCTCCGGCCGCTGGCCGGGAAATACACCACTTATCTGTTCGCCTTCGGCCTGCTCAACGCCTCGTTGTTTGCGGCCTCGATCCTTCCGCTTTCAACCGCCTTCGTCGTCTGCGAAGCCATGGGTTGGGAAAACGGCGTGGATAAAAAATTCTCCGAAGCCCCCCAGTTTTACGGCCTCTATTCGATGCTCATCCTCCTGGGTGCGGGCATCGTCCTGATTCCCAAAATCCCCCTCTTTCCGGTCATGTACATTTCCCAGGTCATCAACGGCGTGGCCCTGCCCTTGATTCTGGTTTTCATGCTCATCCTGACCAACGACAAGAAGCTCATGGGGGAGTATGTCAATAAAAGAGGGTACAACATCATCGCCTGGAGCACGATCGTCATTCTCGTCGTCCTGGCCGTGATCTACCTGGGGCTCCTTCTCGGACTCCCATGACCGAAAACGACGCCCGCCCGCGCATCCTGATCGTCGAGGACGAAATCATCATCGCCATGGAAATTCAGGTCCGGCTGGAAAGCGCCGGGTTCGCCGTTTGCGGCCTTACCTCGTCGGGGGAGAAAGCGATTCTCCTCGCCCGGGAAAAAAATCCCGACCTCATCCTGATGGACATCACCCTGAAAGGGCCGCTGGACGGGCTGGAAACGGCCGGCCGCATCCAGGCGGAAAAATCCGTCCCGGTGATTTTCCTCTCGGCGACCGACAACCAGGCCGTCCTGCGCCGGATTCGGGATTACCGTCCGGGGCTCAGCCTCGGCAAACCGTTCGGGGAGGCCGACTTGATCGCGGCCATCCGGGTGGCCCTCGGCGGCTGAACCGCCGGGTTTCCGGGTGCGATTGCGGGCCGCCGGGCGGTTTGGTAAAATAAAACCGGCTGGTCCCTCCATGAAAATATTGAAAGGGCTGCTCGTCCCCTTCGTTCTTGTCGTCCTGGCCTCCGGGCTGTTCGCCCAGAGCTTTCTCGTTCGCACGTATGAAGAAAACGACGGCCTGCTCAATTCGGCCGTCAACGACATCGCCCAGGACGCCTCCGGCCGGATGTGGTTCTGCACCCGCAGCGGAATCTCCGTCTATGATGGAGCGACGTGGTCGTCGTTCACAACCTCCAACGGTCTGGCTACCCAGGCCGTCAATCGAATCCAGGCCGACGCCCGCGGCTCGATGTGGGCCCTGGGATCAAATCCTTCCTGGGTCCTGTCGCGCTTCGACGGAAAGACCTGGTCGTCGTTTCCGTTCCCGCAGACCGCCGCCCCCCCCTATGTTTGCACCGCCCTGGCCGTTCGTTCGGAGGCCCGCGGCATACGCGTCGCCGTCGGGACCGCGCAGTCGGGAGTTCTCCTCTTCGACGGGACCCGCTGGACGATCGTTTCGAAAGCCCGGGGCCTCTCCGGCGATGCGGTCCGCGACATCGCCGTTTATCAGGATGGATTCCTGGTCGCGACAAGCGAAGGCCTGTCCTGGGTCGGTGAAAATTCCGTCGAAAACCGGTGGGAAAAAGGCGATCCCTTTCTTCGCGAGGACATCCGCGGCGCGGCCGTCGAAACCGCGCCGGGCGGCGATCTCATCTGGGTCGTGGGATCGACCTGGCTGGGGACCGTTCGGGGTGGACGCTTCGAGGTCCCGAGCCGGGAGAGCTGGTTGCGCTTTCCCCAAAGATTCCAGGCAGCGCCGATGCTGCCCGACCGCAAAGGCGGACTCTTTTATGGAAACCCGACCGGCGCCTATTACTACGACCGAGCGAGCGCTTCGTCCAACCCGCTGGGAGTCAGTCAAGGACTCATCGCCGAAGGCGCGACGGCTTTGTTTCTCGACCGCGAAAGCAACATCTGGATCGGGAGCCTCCGGGGCGTAAGCCGGGTCTCCAGCCGACGGTTCCATAATTACCGCAGGGCCCAGGGGTTTCTGGAAGACGAGGTGACGGCCATTCAAGCTTTCGGTGGCGGGGCCGTCTCCTTCGCCCACAATCACGGGCTGACCATCTGGGAAGGGAAGGAATTGCGAACCGTCGTCCTCGACCGGGAGCCGAATATCCCCGCCAGCGAAATTCGCATCCTGGACCTGGCCGCCGACGACGCGGGCGGGCTCTGGATAGCGGCAGCCTCCCTCGGGTTGGGCCGGTTGAGCCGGGACGGCCGTCAACGCTGGTATGATTTCCCCGACGGCTCGGCCGAGCCCGTAAACTCGGTCGTGTTCGATCAAAACCGGCGGCTTTGGATTGCCCGGCGCGGTTCCCTGTTCCAACTTCAAAACGGCCGGCCGGTCGAAGTTTTTCCGGGAATGTTCAAAAATGACTCAATCCGGAAGATCTTCGCCGTCCGCGGCGGACTGATTTTTGTCGCTACGGTAAGACGCGGCCTTTTTCGTTGGGACGGGAACGCCTGGACGCGTTTCGCCAACGAAACCGATCCCGGCGCGTCCAACATCTATTCAGTCTGCCTCGACTCCAAGGGCCGGACCCTGGTCGGAA
This sequence comes from uncultured Eubacteriales bacterium, assembly GCA_964430165.1. Classification (GTDB taxonomy): domain Bacteria; phylum Acidobacteriota; class Aminicenantia; order Aminicenantales; family UBA4085; genus JAAZPG01. The sequence continues at coordinate 16,772 of CAYSGA010000003.1, read as the reverse complement.
CGTTCGCCGGCCTGTTTGAAATCTCCGGCGACCGTTTGGCCCGCTACGCCGAAAACGGGTTTGAAATCCAGCGGCCGGTCTATCTCATCCTGGAAGACAAGGCCGGGCGCCTCTGGTTCGGGACCGACAACGGCGTCGTCCGGTGGGACGGAAAGACGCGGCGTGCTTTTTCGAAAGCCGAAGGATTATCCGGCCGGGAAATCAACCGGTCGGCCGGGATGATCGATCTCCGGGGCCGCGTTTGGATCGGAACCAACGCCGGCGCGTCGTGTTACCGGGAAAATTTCGACCTGGGGCCGGACGATGTTCCCCCGCCGGTCGTTTCGATCACCGGCCTGGATGTCGACGGCAAGGCCGCCGACTTTTTGAAGAAGATCGTCCTCGGGTCCCGGGAGAACAACCTCGTCTTCCATTTTGTAGGGACGTCGTTCATCGACGAAAACGCCCTCCGGTTCGAAAGCTTCCTAGACGGATTCGACAAAAACTGGAGCCCCGAGTACGCCGCCGCGGAGCGGCAGATCCGCTATACAAACCTCCCGCCGGGAACGTACGTCTTCAATCTCCGGGCTAAAAACGCCCTGGGAACGCGGAGCGATCCGATCTCCTCCCCGGTCATCCGCATCCGGAACCCGATCTGGCTGCAATGGTGGTTCCTCCTCGCTTCCCTTCTCCTCGGGGGAGGGCTGATTCTCAGCGTCGGCCTGGCCGTCGTCCAGCACCGGCAGGCCGAACGGCTGGAGGCGCTTGTCCTGGCTCGGACGGCTCAGATCGAGGCCTCCCTCCGGGAAAAGGAATTTCTCGTCAAGGAAGTCCACCACCGGGTCAAGAACAACCTCCAAATCATCTCCAGCCTTCTTTTCCTCCAGTCCCGCCGAATCACGGACCCCGGTCTGCTCGCCGTGTTTCGGGGAACCATCAGCCGGGTCCGGGCGATGGCCCTGGTCCACGAAAGCCTTTATCGTTCCGATCAGCTGACCTCGATCGATATGGAGGACTATCTCCGGAAACTGGTCACCCACCTGCTCGAAATCTATGACGTCCGGAAAGAACCGGCGGCCGCGGACATCCGGGCGGCGGGAATTTCCCTCCCCCTGGAAACCGCCATCACCTACGGCCTGATCATCAACGAGCTCGTTTCCAACGCCCTCAAGCACGCCTTTCCCGCCGACTGGAAAGGCGTCATTAAAATCACCCTGGCCCGTTCCGCCCCGGACGCGGAGGGAGAGCCGGGAATCATCCTCACCGTCTCGGATAACGGCATCGGAATCCCGGAGGAAATGAAGACTGGATCGGCGGACTCGCTCGGCCTCCGCCTCGTTGAAAACCTGGTCTCCCAGCTGGAGGGGAAAATCGACGTCCGGCGGGAGGACGGGACCGTGTTCCGGATCGTTTTTCCCGGGTAATCCGGGTTAGAGGGGTTTCGTGAAGACCCGGTATTTCTTATAAATCACGCCGCCCATCTTTTCCATTTCCGCCCGGACCTTGGTGTTGACCTCGAGTTCGTGATGGGTGTCCATGAACTCATACCCCGCTTCCTGGGCCGAAGCGATCATCCGGGTGCCCATGAAAACATCCAAGCCCAGTCCCTGACAGTCTTCCCGGACGCCTCCCAGCATGAGGTCGAGCTGTTTTGTTTTCTTGGCCGCCCGGAGGATGTGAAACAGGCCGAAAGGAAACAACCGGCCCCGGGCCTTCCGGATGCCGGCGGTCATGTCGGGCATCCCGACGATGAAGGCCACGAATTCCGGCCCTTTTTTGACCACCTTGACAAACCGGGGGTCCAAGACCGGCAGGTACCGTTTGGCCAGATCGTCCATCTCCTGCTCGTCGAGCGGATGGTAGCCGTAGATGTTGGAATTGACGTAGCATTCGTTCATGAGGGACAGCACGGGCCGGACGATCGGCTTGATCTCCTTGCGGGACTTGAATTCCACCACTTCGTACTGGCCGCGGCGGCGGATCCGCTCGTAGATTTTTTTGTAAAAATCGGGAAGCTCCCTGGGAACCGGCAGCTTGTAGACGAAATAATCCGCATCCTTGATATAGCCTTCCGCCTCGATCCATTTCGGCATCCAGTCGAAATTGTAATAGGTCGCGATCGTCGCGTGGTGCTCAAAGCCTTCGATGATCCAACCTTCGGGATCCTGGTCGGAAAAACCGTAGGGCCCGATGATCCGGGTCGTCCCTTTCTCCCTGGCCCAGTTCTCGACCTTGCCGACCAGGGCCCGGAACACCTCGCGGTCTTCGTACGTTTCCAGGCAGGCGAATCGGGCGATGTTCTCTTTCCGGTGCTCGTTGAACCGGCGGTTGATGATCCCCATGATCCGGCCGACGGGTTTTCCATCCTTCCAGGCGAGGAAAAGAACCGTATCACAGATGGCAAAAGCCCGGTTTTTTTTCGGGTTGAAATACGTCCACTCGTCCATGTAGATGGGCGGCGTCCATTGAGCCTGTCCGGCGTGGATTTTTTCGGGCAGGTAGATGAACGTCCGAAGGTCCTTTTTCGAAACGACAGCGCGGATATCGAGACTCATCCTTCTCTCCTTTCGTCGCCGAATTCGTCTCCATTCAACAATTTTCCCAGGGAAAAATCAAACGGAATTTCCGTCCGCCGGCTCACCGGGTCGTTTCTCGCGCAAACGGCGCCCCCCAATCCGCGGCCGTTTCGGTCCGAAAACGGCCGGGGCAAGGCCCGCCAGATCGACCGGGAACTCCGTTCAAAAACCTGTGGAAAAACAGGTGGAAAACGCTTGAAAAGTTCTTGACTTTCCAAAAACCGGTCAGTATACTTCGGCATCCACTATGAGCCACGAAACCATCACCCTTCTCGCGGTCTTCGTTCCCATCATCGGCTCGTTGACGATCCCGCTGGTCGGCCTCGTTTCGAGGGCCGCCCGGGCGGCGTGGTCCGTGGCGCTCGGCGCCGCGACCACCCTCCTGGCGATGTCCCTCCTGCCCCGGGCCCTGGCCGGCGTGGATACGGTCGTCCGGAAGGAACTTATTCTGGGGCTGGACTTCATCCTGCTGATCGACCCGTTGGCGATCTTCATGGCCTGCACCTCCTCGTTCATCGGATTCCTGATCATCGTTTATTCGGTCGGGTACATCCGCCACGAGGAGAACCAGAACGAGTATTACCTTCTTGTCGTCCTGTTCATCGGCAGCATGATGGGGCTGGTGTTCTCAGGAAACTTGATCTTCCTCTATTTATTCTGGGAGATCATCGCCATCTGTTGCTGGCGCCTCATCGGCTTCTTCCGCCAACCGGACCACGTGCGGAAAGCCGATAAGGCCTTCCTGGTCACGTTCTCAGGCGCCGTGGTCATGCTTCTCGGTTTCATTCTGATCTACAATCAGACCGGGACCTTCGACCTGACGGCGATGCGCGGCACGGCGATTCCCGGAATGGCCGTCCTCTTGATCCTCTTCGGGATGTTCTCGAAGTCGGCCACGGTTCCGCTTCACACCTGGTTGCCCGACGCCGGCGTCGCCCCCACGACGGTCACGGCCCTTCTCCACGCGGCCGTTCTGGTCAAAATCGGCGTTTACGCCTTCGCCCGGCTTTTCGTCTACGGCTTCAAACTACCGACCGGCTGGGCGGACGCCCTCCCCTGGATCGCCGTGATCTCGAGCCTGATTGCGGCCGCCGCGGCGACCGTCGAGACGGATTTCAAGCGGATCCTAGCCTATTCGACGGTCAGCCAGATCGGCTACATCTTTCTCGGCTACGCGGTCATGACAGACGTCGGAGTGACGGGAGCAACCCTGTATATCCTGATGCACGGCTTGGCCAAAGCGGGTTTGTTTCTCTGCGCCGGCATCGTCATCCATGCCACGCATAAGAACGACATCCGTGAGATGGGCGGTTTATTTAAAACCATGCCGCTGACCGCCTTGGCCTTCCTCTTCTGCGCCTTCTCGGTGATCGGAATCCCGCCCTTCGGCGGGTTCTTCTCCAAGTTCCTGGTCATCATGGGAACGGTCAAGTCCGGGCTGGTCGCGGCCGCGGCCGTCGCCCTCTTCACGGCCGTCCTCACCATGTTTTACCTTCTCCGAACCTTCAGCCAGGTTTTCTTGGGCGAGGTTAAAACTCCGGCGCGGGAAGGGACCCGGTCCATGGTTGCCGTCGTGGCAGTCCTGGCTGTCCTTTCTCTCCTCGCCGGCCTGCTCATCACCTTCCCCATGACTCTCGCCGAGGCGACCACGGCTAATATCTTAGGGTGGCTAAAATGACACCGACGATGCTTCTCTGGATCATCCTGTTGCCGGCTTTATCGGCCGCGGTCCTGCTTCTCATCCCCAAAACGGTCAGGATCGTCCGCGAACTGCTCGCCCTGATTTCCGCGGCCGTATCCCTTTACCTCGGCTTCAGCCTGTTCGCCGTTAAAAACCTTGCCTGGAGCGCGCCCTGGATGGGCTCGGGAATCAAGATGGAGCTCCGTCTTTATCAATTCTCGGCTTTCGTCCTTCTCAGCTTGGCCGGAGTTCTCTTTCTTATCACCCTGTACTCCGTGGCTAAAATGAAGGACCACCCCCGGGTCCGAGAATATTATGCCTATGTCTTCCTTTCGGCTTCCCTTGCCTTCGGGATGGTCCTGGCGGATAATTTCGTCCCGCTGGTCTTCTTCGGGGAAGGCCTCCTCCTCACCCTGTACGCCTTGATTTCCCTGGGCGGAAAAGCCGCCCACCGGACGGCGACCAAGGCCTTCATGATCAGCGGTTTTTGCGATTTCGCGATGATCCTGGGGATCGGAATCGTCTGGTCGCTGTCGGGGACGATGACCATTTCCGAAATCAGCCTCAAGCCGGAAGGACCGGCCGCCCTGGCCTTCATCCTGATGATGATCGGAGCCATCGGCAAAGCCGGGGCGATGCCCTTCCACACGTGGATCCCGGATGCCGCAATCGACGCCCCGGTAACGTTCATGGCCTATTTCCCGGGGGCTTTCGAAAAGCTTCTCGGGATTTACCTCCTGGTCCGGATTTCCTTCGACATTTTCAAACTCGAGCCCGGGAGCGGCCTCTCCATCCTGATGATGGTCATCGGCGCCGGAACAATCGTCCTGGCGGTCATGATGGCCCTCATCCAGAAAGATCTCAAGCGCCTGTTGTCCTACCACGCCGTGAGCCAGGTCGGATACATGATCCTGGGAATCGGGACCGCTCTCCCGATCGGCATCGCCGGCGGTATTTTTCACATGATCAACAATGTGATCTACAAGAGCGGGCTCTTCCTGGGCGCCGGCTCGGTCGAACATAGGACCGGAACGACCGAGCTCCGCAAACTAGGCGGCCTGGCCAGGGAGATGCCTCTGACCGCGATCGGCTTCTCCGTTTGCGCCCTGGCGATTTCAGGCGTTTGGCCGCTCAACGGCTTCGTTTCCAAGGAAATGATCTTTCATGGCGCCGTCGAAGGCGGATCGATCATCTTCGCCGTCGCCGCCTGGGTGGGAGCGATTTTCACCTTCGCCTCCTTCCTGAAAGCCGGGCACGCGGTCTTTTTCGCCCGCCGGTCCGAGGAGCGGGCCCCCGGAAAGGTCAAGGAAAGCCCGGCCGCAATCCTGATCCCGATCCTGGTTCTGGCCCTCCTGTGCATCGTCTTCGGCGTCTTCAACAAGCTTCCCCTCGAGAACTTCATCCAACCTGTCATCGACGATCACGCCGTCGCGGGCGAGACCATCGACGTTTCCCGCCACGCTCTGTCCTTATTCAACCCGATCGCCGGCATTTCAATGGCTTGTCTGCTTCTAGCCCTGGGCCTCCATGCTTACGGCTTCAAGCGCGGCGGAGGGAAGGCTTACCTCGTCTCCGAACCCATCCACCATGCTCCGCTCCTTAAACAGATCTACAATTTGGCGGAGAAACGGGTCTTCGACCTTTACGAACAGGGGATCAAGTTCCTTCGGGGTTTGTCCTGGGTTCTTTTCAAGGGCATCGACCGTCCGATCGACGCCGTGCTCGAGAAAGGCGTCACGGCGGCCGGATCCGCCTTCACCGCCGTCCTGCGGAAGGCCCATAACGGTCATTTCGCCAATTATCTGGCCTGGGGCCTGGGAGGGCTGGTGGTCATCATCGCCCTCGTCAACGTTCTCTTGAAGTAACGAGAGAGAGGAGGACCTTTGATTTTTCTATACATCGGTTTACCCCTGGCCGTTGCGGCCGTCCTGCCTCTCGCGGGCAAGACGTCGAAACGGGTTCTCCCCGATCTTCTCTCCAACGCCGTCCTCCTGGGCCTGCTGGTCTACGCCGCGACGGGTGTGCGGGCGCTCCTGGCCAAGGGCCCGGTCGTGGAGCAGGTGCGGTGGCTGGGAGAAGCGGTCAACATCCGGCTCGCCCTCGACGGGTTCAGCCTGTTCATGCTGATGGCGATCCAACTGGTCAGCTTTTGCGTCGGCCTCTACTCCATCAACTACATGGAGCATTACGGGGCCAAAGCCAATTACTACGCGCTGCTCCTCGTGATGGTCGCGGGGATGAACGGATTGGTCCTTTCCCAGGACCTCTTCAACGTCTATATTTTCCTCGAAGTCGCGGCCATCGCCTCCTACGCCCTGGTCGCCTACGGCCTGGGGGCGGAAGAGCTTGAGGCCTCCTTCAAATACCTCATGCTCTCGGTCGTGGCCTCGGCGGCCATCCTCACGGCGATCGCCGTCCTCTACGGCATGACCGGAGCCCTGAGCTTCGACGCCGTCGCCGCCGGCCTCCGGACGCTGGAGGCCAACGCCGTCGTCGGGGTTGTCGCGGCCTTGTTTCTCATGGGCTTCGGGTTGAAAGCCGCCCTGATTCCCTTCCACGCCTGGCTTCCCGACGCCCACCCGTCGGCCCCGGCCCCGATTTCGGCGATCCTTTCAGGCCTGCTGATCAAGGTCTCGGGCGTCTACGTCATCGCCCGGATCTTCTTCCACATCCTCGGAATGACGCCGGCATTGTCCCAGATCCTGATGTGGCTGGCGACGGTCTCGATCGTCGTCGCCGCTTTTCTGGCCCTCGGCCAGAACGACATGAAGCGGATGCTGGCCTACTCCTCGATCAGCCAGGTCGGCTATGTCGTCCTGGGGATCGGGCTGGGCACGCCGCTCGGCGTGGCCGGAGGCCTGTTCCACCTGTTCAATCACGCCATCGCCAAGAGCCTGCTGTTCTTCACCAGCGGCTCTGTCCAGCAGGCCACCGGCACCAGGAACCTGGACGAGATGGGCGGGCTGGCTAAAAAAATGCCCTGGACGGCCGGGACCAACATCGTGGGTTCGCTCTCGATCGCCGGCATCCCGCCGCTGGGGGGCTTCTGGTCCAAGCTCATCATCGTCATGGCCCTGATTCAATCGGGTGAATGGATCCTGGCCGTGATCGCCATCCTGGCCAGTATCCTGACGCTCTGGTACTACCTCATCCTTCAACGCAAGGCCTTCTTCGGCAAGTTAGCCGAGCAATGGATCAAAGTTAAGGAAGCCCCGTTCTGGATGACCGCGGCCTCGGTCGTCCTGGCCCTTCTGGTCATCGGCGTGGGCCTGTGGTTTGCGACCGTCTTTTCCTCCTGGATCGTGCCGGCGGCAGACGCATTGGCGAAGGGGTTTTAAGCCATGACCTTCCAAATCATTCTCCTCGTCGCGATGCTTCTGGCCTCGGCGGCGGCAATCCTGGCCAAAGACCTTCTCAAAGCGGCCATCGCCCTGGCCGTCTCGAGCCTCCTTTTGGGAATCATCTTCTTCCGGATGGGCGCGCCTTATGCCGGGGTTTTTGAAATCTCGGTGGTCGCCGGGCTGATCACGGTCCTCTTCATGCTGACGATCGCCCTGACCAAACAGGACGACGACGTCCGTGAGTCCAAAACCGTCAAAATCATCTTCCCCTTGTTTTTCATCGTCTTCGCCCTGATCGACATCATGGTCATGAGAGGGATCCTGGCCGGGGTCCCGACCCTGGAAGCGGCGGCCGAAGTGGGGACCTTCGGGGACGTCCTGTGGAAGGAGAGGTCGTTCGACCTGATCGGCCAGCTGGCCATCATCCTGGCCGGCGTTTTTGCCGTCCTGGCCCTGTTCCGAAAGAGGGATCATCATGATTAATTCCTGGGTTATCTACCTCCTGTTCGCCACGGGGATGTTTTTCCTCGGCCTGTATTGTCTTCTGACGATGCGGAACCTGATCAAGCTCTTCATCGGCATCGAGATCATCGGTAAAGGCGTGAGCCTGATCCTGCTTTCGACCGGCTGGGCCCGCCAGAGCATCTTCCTGGCTCAGAGCCTGGTCGTGACCTACATCGTCATCGAAGTCAGCCTGGTGGCCACTGCCCTGGCCGTCATCATCAATCTCTACCGGGTCAACCAGAGTCTCGACATCCGGATGCTCACCCGGCTGAAAGGTTAACCGCCATGAACGGACTCGAAATTCTTCTCTCCCCTCCGGTGGCCTTCTTCCTGATCCTGGCGGTGTCCATCCTCCTTTACCTCCTGGGCAAGCGGATGGCCCCCAAGCTCACCAAGACCGGAGGGAAGCTGACCTCCTACGCCTGCGGCGAAGACATCCCGGGGGCGAAAATCCAATTCGGCTACCGGCTCTTCTTTTTCATCGCCTTGTTCTTCACCATCATGCACGTGGCCGCCCTCGTCATCGCCACGGTCCCGGCCGGGAAGATCGCCCTGTTCGCCGCCCTCTACCTGGCGGTCGTTTTCCTTTCCATCCTGGCCCTGATCACTAGGAGCTGAAATGTTCGAACGCGTCATTCGCTGGTCCCGGAAGAAATCGCCGTGGATCTTGCACCTCAATTCCGGCGCCTGCAACGCCTGCGACATCGAGATCGTGGCCGCCCTCACGCCCCGCTTCGACATCGAACGGCTGGGCGTCCTGCTGAAAGCCACCCCCCGCCACGCCGACGTCATCATTGCCACCGGGCCGGTCACCCACCAGATGCGGGACCGAATCATCCGAATCTACGAGCAGACGCCCGACCCGAAGTTTGTCGTCGCCGTCGGCGCCTGCGCCCTGTCCGGCTGCGTCTACCGCGGGGCTTACAATGTCTGCGGCGGCCTCGATCAGGTCATTCCGGTGAATGCCTACATCCCCGGGTGTCCCGTCCGTCCCGACGCCATCCTGGACGGCGTCGTCAAGCTCATCCAGTCGCTTTGAGAGAACCCCTATGAACGATGAACAAAAAATCGAGAAACTGAAAACCTTCGTCCCGCCCGAGGCCGTCGCCCATCCGGCGCCTCATCGGATCTTCGTCACCGTCGACCCGGCCGGCCTGACGGCCCTGGTCGCGAGGATGAAGGCCGAGCTCGACTGCTGGTATCTCAGCACGATCTCCGGCGTGGACAAGGGCGGGGACTTCGAAATCCTTTATCACTTCGGGGACACCACCGGTTCGATCCACGTCCGGACGCAAATCCCCAAGGCCGACCCCCGGCTCCCGTCCATCTGCGGGGTCATCCCGGGGGCCATCCTCTACGAACGGGAAATCCAGGACATGTTCGGAATCTCCGTCGAAAACATCCCGGATCCGCGGCCGCTGCTGACGTCGGACGCTTGGCCGGCGGGGAATTTTCCCCTCCGCAAGGACTGGAAGTTCGAACGGCCGGCCGAAGTGATCCCCGGAGAAAAGAAATGAAGTTCAACATTCCCATCGGCCCCCAACATCCGGCCCTCAAGGAGCCGATCTCCATCCGGTTGACGGTCGAGGGCGAAGTCATCCGGGACGCCGATTTGCGGCTCGGCTACAACCACCGCGGCTTGGAAAAACTCGCTGAAGAAAAGTCCTATATTCAGAATATCTACCTGACCGAGCGGATCTGCGGGATCTGTTCCCATTCCCACGCCACCTGTTTCGTTCAGGGAGTGGAGAAGCTCATGGAAATCGAACCTCCCCGACGTGGTCTTTACCTGCGTTACCTCGTCGCCGAGCTCGAGCGGGTCCACAGCCACCTCCTCTGGCTCGGCGTCGCCGGTCACGAGGCCGGATTCGACACGTTTTTCATGTACACCTGGCGCGACCGCGAGATCGTCATGGACCTCCTGGAGATGATCTCCGGAAACCGCGTTCACTATGCCATCAACACGATCGGAGGAGTCCGCCGGGACGTCGATGAATCCCTGAGGACGAAGATCCTCGAGGGGATCGCCGTCCTGAAAACCCGGAGCGAATACTACTTCAAGATCGGGGCGTCGGAGCCGACCTTCGTCGCCCGGCTGGCCGGCGTCGGCCGCCTGACCAAAAAGCAGGCCATGGATTTTTGCGCCACCGGACCGACGGCCAAGGCCTCGGGCGTCGCCCGAGACGTCCGCCGGGACGATATCCATGCCTTCTACGACGAGGTCGATTTCGACGTCATCACCGCCGACTCCTGCGATGTCTTGGGCCGGACGGTCGTCCGGATCAAGGAACTTCTCGAATCCTACAAGATCTGCGAACAAATCCTCCGAAAACTCCCGGACGGGCCGATCACGGTCAAAGCGCCCCGCAAGGCCAAGCCGAACGAAGTCGTCAGCCGCTACGAGGCCCCCCGGGGGGAAAACATCCACTACATCGTCTCCAACGGCACGGACAAGCCCGAACGGCTCAAAGTCCGGGCTCCGACCTTGGGCAATTATGCGGCCACGGTAGAGATGCTCCGCCACGGCTTCATCGCCGACGTCCCTCTCATCTTCGCGGCCATCGATCCCTGCATCTGTTGCGCCGAGCGGTCAGTCGAATTGATCGACGCCCGGTCGGGAGAGGAGCGGACGCTCCGCTTCTCGGACCTCCGCCGGATGGCGAACGAACGCGCCCAGACACTGCCTCTTCAAAGGAACGTCGCATGGCCGTTTTGAAAACGATTCTCTACCTCGTAGTCTTTCCCGGCCTCCTCTTCCTCTTCGTCTACTCGACTTTCGTCGAGTGGTTCGACCGGAAAGTCTATGCCCGGCTGCAGAACCGGATGGGGCCGACCCACACCGGCCGCTTCGGCCTCCTCCAACCGATCGCCGACTTCATCAAGCTCATGGCCAAGGAGGACATCGTCCCGGACCAGTCCGACAAAAAGCTCTTCACCGCCCTTCCTGTCGTCGGGCTGGCCGTCGTCCTCACCGCCGGGCTTCTTCTCCCGGTCTGGAACATCGACCTGGCCGCAGCCGGGCCGGTGTCCTTCTCCGGCGACGTCATTGTCCTTCTCTACCTTCTCAGCCTCCCCACTCTGATCCTGTTTCTGGCCGGCTGGGCCTCGACCAACGCCTTTTCGATCATCGGCGGCACGCGCGTTCTGACGATGCTCTTCGGGTACGAAGTCCCCCTCTTTCTGGCCGTCCTCTCGCCGGCGGTGCTTGCGGGATCCTGGCGGCTGGCCGAGATTGCCGCCTTCTACCGGACCCATCCGCTGCTCATCCTGCCCAACCTCCTTGGCTTCGGCGTCGCCCTGATCGCCGTTCAAGCCAAGCTCGAGCGGACTCCATTCGACATCCCCCACGCCGAGACCGAAATCGTCGGCGGCACGTTCACCGAGTATTCGGGGAAGAAGCTGGCCTTCTTCCGGCTGATGGCTGATGTTGAGCTTGTTGTCGCGGCCGGTTTGTTGGCGACCGTCTTCCTTGGCGGTTTTGGGGGCGGTTTCATCTCCGCCTTCGTCCAATTCATCCTGAAAACGCTCCTGGTCGTTTTCTTCCTCTCCATCCTCCGGGCCGTGACCGGACGCATCAGGATCGACCAGGTCGTTACCTTCGCCTGGAAATGGCTGGCTCCGCTGGCCGTTCTCCAGCTTCTGATCGTCATCTTGATCAAAGGGTTCATGTTATGAAAGTCGCCGTCTTCCTGCCCGAACTGATCCGCCATCTCTTTAAAAGGCCGGCCACCCTCGACTATCCCTTTAAAAAAATCGCCGTGCCTGAAGGCTTCCGGGGTACCCCGTTTCTCCATCCCGAGCTTTGCATCGTCTGCAAGGCCTGCGAACGGGACTGCCCGGCCGAGGCGATTGAGATCACCTCGATCAACGAAGCTGAGAAGCGGTTCTGCCTGGAAATTCACAACGACCGGTGCATTCACTGCGCTCAATGCGTGGATTCCTGCCCGACCACCCCGGTCAAGGCGATGGAGATGGACAACCTCCATGAAATCGCGTGCTTCGACCGGCATCATCTGAAAAAGGATTGGGTCTTCGTCCGGGCCCTTCCGAAAAGAGCCGCGGCGGCGGCCGCGGCACCCGCGCCGGGCGCGGAAACGACGGAAAAAACCGGAGCGTAATCTCCCGATTCTCCCGCCGACACCGGCCCCGTTCCTCAAAGAACGGGGCCTTTTTTCACTGAAAAGAAAGCCTTTTCGGAAATCACGGGAATGGATTATCATAACCGGGAGGATCGGCCGATGAACGAAGGCGCTCCGAACGATTGGGAAAAAACCGTCGCGGCGGCGGTTTCGGCGGCGACACGGATTGCCGTCTGCGCCATCGGAAACGACCTCCGCGGCGACGACGGGGCCGGCCTTCTCTGTCTCCGGAAAATTCAATCGAATTCCCCGGGCAAGATCCCGGGCAGATCCGGAGAAGGCCGGCCAGTGGTTTTCATCGAGGGCGGAGAAACGCCCGAAAACGAAACCGGCCGGATGAGGAAATTTCAGCCCGATCTGGTCCTCCTGATCGACGCCGCCCGGGCCGATCGAAGGCCGGGAGAAATCTTCCTCATCGAAAAGGAAATGATCTCCGACGAAGAGGTTTCAACCCACCGAATTTCGCTTTCGATCCTTTTCCGCTACCTCGAAGAAAGCCTCGGAGCGCGCGTCGTCTTTATCGGCATCGAGCCCCTCTCCACGGCGATCAATGCGCCGGTTTCAGATCAGGTTCGAACGTCCGTTTCACTCCTGGCCGATTATTTACGCAACTGTTTGTAGCCCTTTCCCGCGCCTTTGAAAAACAGACACTTTCATATAAAAACGCTCGGAAATATTAGGTTTTTCAACACGATATTCACAATAGTGGTTTTTTTAAAGATATATCTAATTTGTCTAAGTAATTTATAATAAACGATTTTTAAAATGTGTTTTTCCGGGTCGAAATATCCGTCGAAAACGGTGAATATCTCGCCTGCCTCCGATCGATTTCCCTGAAATGTCCTCTCGACCGTCCGTTTGAAGGCAACCGCGGCAAAACGAGAAGCCGCGAATCAAATCTTCATCGGCATCAAGACATACATGCTCTTCAGACCCTCCTCGCCTTCCGGGCGGAGGAGGGCGGCGCTGTTTTCGTCTTTCAGCTCAAACCGGATTTTTTCCGTCTTCACGACCTCTAAAAAATCGAGGAAATATTGGGCATTGAACCCGATTTCCAAGCCGGGGCCCTTATATTCGACGTCGATTTTGTCCCGCGCTTCCCCGATTTCCGGATTTGAGGAAAATAACCGCAGCCGGTTTTTTTCGAGGGTGAACCTCACCCCCTTGGAACGCTCGGCCGACAACAAGGCGACCCGCCGGACGGCATTCATGAACGTTTCCCGGGACAGCATCAAAATATGCGGATTGTCCTTGGGAATGACGGCTTCGAAATTTGGGAATTTGCTCTCGATGATCCGGCTGATCAGGGTGCGATGGCCGCACCGGAAAAACAGATTATTTTCATCCATGTCGAATTCAAGCTCGCCCTCTTCATATTTACGAAGCTCGTTGAGCGTTTTTTTCGCGACAATGACCTGGAATTCCTTGGGAAGGTCCACTTGCTCGATTTTTCTTGAGACATAAGACAATCGATGCCCGTCGGTACTAACCATTTCCAGGCTTTTCGGTTTGACGACCATCAACGCCCCGTTCAGATAATACCGCTGTTCCTGGGCAATGGCGAAATAGACCCGTTCGATCATGCTCCGGAATTCCCCGACCGGGATTTTAATTTTCCTTTCAAATTTCGCCTCCGCCACAACCGGATAATCGTCCTTGGGCAGGCAAAGAACCTTGAATTCGCTCTCCCCCGCCGTCACCTGCATCATTAAATCATCACTATTTTCCCTGAACGTCACCATTTGCTTATCCGGGAGAGATTTGGCAATTTCAAACAACTTCTTTCCCGATACCGTGACTGTTCCCGTTTCTTCGATTTCCGCCGGGAAATGCGTTTTCATTCCGACTTCCAGGTCCGTTCCCGTTATTTCCACTTCTTTTTCCGTCACATTCAGGAGAACATTGGCCAAAATCGGCATCGTGTTCCTTTTTTCGACGATCCCCTGCAGAATCTGAAGTTCATCGAGAATGACTTCCTTGGAAACGTTGAATTTCATGGGTTCACCTTCCCGAATTTCGATCGTTCACGTTCTTTCTTCTTCTTGAAATATATAAGTAAGATTAATAAAGAAAATAAAGAAAAGCAATGAAAATGTGCATACCTCCGGTAACCTCTTGATATTCCTATTGAATGTACTGGATCAGCCTGTTGATTTCTTTGTCGAATTCCTTGTCGGCTTTTCGCATTTTTTCGATTTTTTTGATGCTGTGAATGACCGTCGTGTGGTGTTTTCCACCGAATTTCTTTCCGATTTCCGGAAGCGAGCTCGGCGTCAATTCCTTGGATAAGTACATGGCCACCTGGCGGGGAAACGAAACGACGGGCGAATTGTTCTTTGATTTCAACTCAGTCAGTTTGATCTTGTATTCATGACAGACGAATTTTTGGATTTTTTCCACCGTAACCATCCGGACCGATGAATCCAGGAGGTCCTTCAAGGCATCTTTGGCCAGGTCGAGGTCGATAACTTCGCCCTTTAGGGAAGCATAAGCGACGACGCGGCGGAGATATCCTTCGAGCTCGCGGATGTTGGACTGGACCTTGTCGGCGATGAAAAGGGCGACGCTTTCCGGGAGGACCAACCCCTCGATCTCCGCTTTTTTCTTGAGGATGGCGATTCGGGTTTCGATGTCGGGAGCTTTGATGTCGGCGATCAGCCCCCATTCAAAGCGGGACCGGAACCGTTCCTCCATGCCCTGAATCTCCCGGGGCGAGCAATCGGACGATATGACAATCTGTTTCTGGCTGTCGTAAAGGTGGTTGAACGTGTGGAAAAACTCCTCCTTGGTCCGGTCCTTTCCGGCCAAGTTATGGATGTCGTCCATCAGAAGGATGTCGACCGAGCGGTATTTTTCCCGGAAATCCAGGATTTTTCCGAATTGAAGATGGTTGATGACCTCGTTCATAAACTTTTCCGCGGTGACACAGACGATTTTGATCCCGGGATCGGCGGCCAGGGCCGCGTGGCCGATGGCATTCATCAGGTGCGTTTTCCCAAGGCCGGATCCGCCGTAGATATAAAGCGGATTGTAGACCTTGCCCGGGCTCTTGGACACGGCGATCGCGGCGGCGTGGGCGAATTGATTGCTTGACCCGACGACGAAGCTCTCGAACGAGTAATTCGGGTTGAGGTTGGGATTGAGGAGGACGCCGTACCGGGTCCGTCGTTCTTCGGGCATTCCCCGCTTGAACGTCAGGGACGCGTCGTCGAAGATGTATTTGATGTCGAAGATCCGTCCGAACAGGCGTTGGGCGCTTTCATTGATAAGCCCCGAATAATGGAACAACAGCCAATCCTTGAAGTAGGAGTTCGGAACCTTGACGTAGAGATCTTCCTTTTCCTTCCCGATGAAGGCCGTCGGTTCGAACCACGTTTCGAAGCTTTTGGCGTCGACCTTGTTTTGAAGGTCCAGGAGAATCGAGTTCCAAGGATTCGTCTTTTCTTCCATTGAAGCGCTCAAGCGTCGCGAGTTTGCGGAATCACCCGTCCCGGGAATCAACGAAGAGGCGCGCTCCCCCTTCCCGGCGAGAAGGCCCAGCTATGATAGCACCGAAAAAAACCGATTTCAAGAGGAACGTGGCCTCGCCCACGCGAGGTTCCTTCTTGCGGGAGAAACCGCTCGCCGGTATAATCAGGCCATTCTTTGCCAAGGAGAACCTTTATGGGCGTGTGGCTTGAAGGAAAATCCCCGGCCGACCGGGTCCGGGAATTCGTCAAGAACGAAGCCCTGCGGCTTCGCGCGGAAACGGGGGCGATTCCGGGGTTGACGGCGGTTCTGGTCGGAGACAACAAATCCTCCCTGAGCTATGTCCGGACCAAGGAAAAAGCCTGTCAGGCCCTGGGCCTGAACGGAAACATCATCCACCTGCCGGCCGAGACGGCCATGGAGACGCTTCACGCCCGGATCCGGGCGCTGAACGACGACGACTCCGTCGACGGAATCCTCGTCCAGCTCCCGCTTCCCAAACAACTCGGGACCAATGAAGTCATCGGATGGATTCGCCCGGATAAGGACGTGGATGGCATCCACCCGGAAAGCCTCGGCCTTCTCCTCCAGAACCAGCCCGGCCTCCGGCCCTGTACTCCGATGGGCGTGCTGGAGCTGATCAAGGAGACCGGCGTCCCGATCGAAGGCCGGGACGTGGTCATCATCGGCCGGAGCCTGATCGTCGGGAAGCCCCTGGCCGCTCTCGTCACCAACGCCAATGGGACGGTGACGATTTGCCACAGCAAGACCCGGGACCTGGCCGGGACGGCCGCCCGGGCCGACATCCTGATCGCGGCGATGGGCAAGGCCGCCTTCGTCACCCGTGAATTCGTCAAACCCGGGGCCGTGGTGATCGACGTCGGAACCAGCGCAGTTTCGGACCCGGAAACGATCCGGACCCTGTTTGCGGACGACCCCCTCCGGGCCAAGGACCTGGCCGAGAAAGGCTACACGCTTGTCGGCGACGTCGATCCCCGGGTCATCGACACGGCCGGATGGCTGACCCCCGTCCCCAAGGGCGTCGGGCCGTTGACCATCGCCATGCTGATGAGCAACGCCGTCA
>CAYSGA010000002.1:23093-23755 GCA_964430165.1 uncultured Eubacteriales bacterium | reverse complement strand
GGTCGATTTTGGCCGCGGACTTCAACACCGCCGTCGGTCCCTTGCGGTCGGCCCCCTGGACGGGGGAAATGCCCTCGCTCAGGCTCTCCCCCGCCTTCCGGCCGTCGGGCATTGCCCCGGTGACCTTGCCGAAGTAGACGTGGACCGTGGTCGGAAGAAGGTTGATCCGGTAGCGGCCGCCCTTCGTGTTCGGGCGGCCGTCGATCGCCTCGAAATACGCCTCGAAAATCATTTTCGTGACATCGTCGGCATAGTCGTCGTCGTTGCCGTACTTGGGCGTCTTGTTCAGGAACCGCCGGCGCAAGTCCTCGGCTCCGACGAAGTCCGCGTCCAGGACGGCCATCAATTTTTTCATCGAGACCGTCTTTTTATCGAAGACGTTGTACTTGAGCGAGGTCAGCATATCGGTCATCGAGCCGAGCCCGACGCCCTGGATGTAAGTGGTGTTATAGCGCGCGCCGCCGGCGTGGTAGTCCTTGCCCTCGCGGACGCAATCGTCGGTCAGGATCGACAGGAACGGGGCCGGGAGCACAGTCGCGTACAGCCGTTCGATGATCGCATTGCCGGCGATCTTGACGTCGACGAAATGCCGGAGCTGGACCTTGTAAGCAGCGAACAATTCCTCGAAGGTATTAATTTTAGCCGGGTCGCCGGTCTTGGGG
>CAYSGA010000002.1:16431-23083 GCA_964430165.1 uncultured Eubacteriales bacterium | reverse complement strand
CCGAGTTGCTTTTTGGCCCGGGAATCGAACCCGTTGTGAAGGGTCAGATCCAGGACCTTGGGCATGTTGAAGTAGCCCGTCAGGGTGTAGTTTTCCTTGCCGAACGCGCCCGATTCGACGCAGCCGCTGGCGCCGCCGTTTCGGGCGTCCTCGACGGATTTCCCCTGGCGGACGAGTTCCTGGACAATCGCGTCGGTGTTGAAAACGGACGGCTGGCCGAAGCCGGTCTTCACAATCTTGAGCGCCCGCCACAGAAACGCGTCCGGACCTTTTTTCGAAATCTGCACCATGGAGCTCGGCTGGAGAAGCCGCATTTCCTCGAGGACGTCCAGGATGAGGAATGACAGCTCGTTGACCGCGTCGGAACCGTCGGGTTTCACCCCGCCGATGTTGATCAGGCAAAAATCGGTGTAGGTTCCGCTTTCCTCGGCCGTCACGCCGACCTTGGGCGGGGCGGGCTGATTGTTGAATTTGACCCAGAAGCACTGGAGGAGTTCCCGGGCGGATTCCTCGGTCAGGGAACCATCCCGAAGACCCTGTTGATAGAAAGGAAGGAGATGCTGGTCGAGCCGTCCGGGATTGAAGGAATCCCAGGTGTTGTATTCGGTGATGACCCCCAGGTGGACGAACCAGTACATCTGAAGGGCTTCGTGGAAATCCCGCGGGGCGTGAGCCGGGACCCAATCACAGATTTCGGCGATCCGGAGGAGTTCCTTTTTCCGGGCGGGGTTCTTTTCCCTTTTGGCCAGTTCCCGGGCTTTTTCGGCATGCCGTTGCCCCTGGATTTTCAGGGCCTCGGCGGCGATCCGCATCGCCCGGAGTTCCTCCCGCTTGTCGAAGGCCCCGGGGTCGGTCAGAAAATCGAGCCGGGCGATTTCCGCGTCGATGTCGGCGATGAAGTCGAGCATCCCCTTCTTGTAGATTTTATCGTCGAGGACGGTGTGGCCGGGGGCCCGCTGTTCCATAAACTCGGTGAAAACGCCGGCCCCGTAGGCGTCCTTCCAGGCGTCGGGAAGCTGCTCCATCATCCGGTCGCGGATGGATTTGCCGCGCCAAAATGGAATGATTTCCTTCTCGTACATGCGGATGACCTTTTCGTCGCACCTGAAGGAGGTCTTGGGGCGGGAGTCGAGGATCCGGAGGTCCTCGACGCTGTGGCAGGTGACTTCGGGATACGTCGAAGTGGCTTTGGGAGCGTGGCCGCGCTCGCCGACGATCAGCTCGCCGTCGTTGAAACAGATTCGCTTATGGGCCATGACGTGTTTGAACGCCAGGGCGTGAGCCAACGCAGGGGAAACATTCCCGGCCTCCGGGCTCCGGTAGAATGCAGTGATCAACCCGGCCCGATCTCCGGAGATCGAGGGAATCGCGGCGAGGCTCTGTTCGCGCAGTTTTTTCACCCGGTCGGTCATCAGAATCATCCTCCGATGGAAACGCTGAGTCCGGTCCCGGCGAACGCCCGCCGGATCTCCTCCATCCGCTCGTCGGAAGGAGGCTCGAATATCTGGAAGCGTGATTGCTTTCCGAGGTTTTTATATTTTTCCTGCCCGCCCTTGTGGTATTTCAGCAGGTCGACGCGCTGGACCGAGGACAGGGTTTTCAGAAACCCGATCGAAGCGGCGATGTTCTCCTCGCCGTCGTTGACGTCGGCCACCAGCGGAATCCGGACCCGGAGGGGTCGGCCGCAACGATCCAAACGTCGCAGATTCTCCAGGATGAGGCCGTTATCGGATTTCACGAAGCGGCGGTGGACCGAGTCGTCCATGGTTTTCAGGTCATAGAGAATCACGTCGGAGAGCGAAGCGGCTCGGGTCAGGACGTCTTTGTCCGCCGAACCCGAAGTGTCCAAGGCCGTCGATATCCCGCGGGCCTTCAATTCTTCCAGCAGGGCGATAGCGAAAGCGGGCTGGGCCAGCGGTTCGCCGCCGGATAAGGTCACACCGCCGCCCGACTGCTCGTAGAAGACGCCGTCGCGCGCCGCTTCGGCGACGAGGTCGCCGACCGTCGTCCGCCGGCCCGCAATTTCGAGGGCTTCGTAAGCGCAGGCGTCGACGCATTTTCCGCACAGGTCGCACCTGGACCGGTTGACGACGACCGCGCCCTTATTCGGGCCGGGCGAAAGGGCTTTCTTCGGACATGCTTTGACGCACGAATAACAGCGCGAACAACGGGCCGAACGGGAGATCAATTCCGGGCCGCGGTTGATGCCTTCGGGATTATGACACCAGAGACAGTGGAGCGGGCAGCCCTTAAAGAAAATGGTCGTCCGAATTCCGGGACCGTCGTACACGGCAAAACGCTTGACATCAAAGATAAATCCTTTTACGGATTCTCTCCGGGCCCGTTCTTTTATTCCGCCCATTTTTTCTGTTTTATTTTATTTATTATTAATTAGTTATAAATTCTAATATCTAATATATCACCAAACAAAGAATGAGTCAACCCCGCCGAAAAACATTCTTCAAGCCGATTCCCCTTTTTAGGAGGGCCGGAACCCGTTCAGGTTTTCTCCCCGCAGAAAGGACAAACCAGCCATTCCGGACGGATTTCTTTTCCGCATCGGGAACAGGCGGTCGGCCTCACGGGCGGCGCCACAATCGGTGCCGCCACAATCGGCCCCGTCGCGGGCGGGGTCGCCGGGTCAACCGGTTTTACCGAATCCTGTTTGGCGGGCTTGCCGGAGCGGACGATGGCATAAATGATGAGCCCGATGACGTGGGTGAAGAAGACGATGAAGGCCCAAAGCACCCCTTCCATCCCCCGCCGTTCCGCGTCACGGTATACCCAGACGATGACCATGACCCAGAAAAACAGGAAAATCAGGCCGAAGAAACCGGCAAAACCGGCCCACGGCCAAAACCACGACCCGCCCCGGTCGAAGAAGGAGGACCTCAAGCCGTGCCCGACGCCGTCGACGATCCCCAGGGGGATCAGGATCAACAGACGAAGGAGCCCGACGGCCAGGAGCACGGCCAGGACGACGAGAACGACACCCAGGGTTTTTGCCGATGACGAATTCATTTTTTCTCTCCCAAATTCATAAACGAAAAACGGGCGAAAAAGTTCACCGAAGGACGAGATTCTCGACGAAGAACTCCATCATCCGTTTTTGATTGAGGCTGGTGTGTCCCAGGTCGGGCCCAACCTGGACTTCGAAGCCCTTGCCGGCGTCCTGGAGGGCCTTGATGAGAAGCATCGCGTTGGTCGGATGGACGTTGTTGTCGGCCGTGCCGTAATAGATCATCAGCCGGCCCTTCAGGCTGTTCACATACTTCATCGCGTCGCCGGCGGCGTATCCTTCCGGATTCTCTTCGGGAA
This sequence comes from uncultured Eubacteriales bacterium, assembly GCA_964430165.1. Classification (GTDB taxonomy): domain Bacteria; phylum Acidobacteriota; class Aminicenantia; order Aminicenantales; family UBA4085; genus JAAZPG01. The sequence goes on along the minus strand of CAYSGA010000002.1, from coordinate 19,765 downwards.
TTCTCATGTACCGCTCCGTGTAGATGCTGTCATATTGGAGCCAGGTCGTGACGGGCGACATGGCGCAGGCGGCGGCGAAGACGTCCGGATACCGGAGCAGGGCCATCGCCGAGGCATACCCCCCATAGGACGTGCCGAAGACTCCTACACGGTCTCCGTCGACATAAGGCCGGTCCCGGAGAGCCTTGACGCCGGCGGCCTGGTCGTCGACCTCAACGACGCCCAGTTTCAGGTAGACGGCGTCCAAAGCGCGTTTTCCCCTCCCCGCGGCGCCCCGCGAATCGAAGGAAGCCATCAGGAAGCCGAGCTCGGTGATCGCGCTGGGTAACACGAACGTCTCCCGGGCGCCGTTGCTTTCCGGACCGGCGTAAACGCTCACGAGAAGGGGATATTTTTTCTCCGGGTCGAAATTCGAGGGAAAGAACAGGATCCCATAAAGGTCGTTCGTCCCATCGGCCGCCTTGAACGTGAACCGTTCGGTTTTCTTGAGCCCGAGCTCGTCGAACTTCGCGGTGTCGCTTCGGACGACATCGGCGACGATCTTCCCTTTTGCGCTGACCAGCCGGGTGAACGGCGGGACGTCGTGGATCTGGCAGGTGTCGAGGAAATATTTACCGTCCGGCGAAAGGTCGACCGTATGGTTATAGACCGGGTCGGTCAACCGGACATCCTTCCGGCCGTCGAGCGAAACGCGGTGGAGCTGGAGCATCATGTCGTTGGCCCCGTCCCGGGCCATATAGATCAGGCTGTTGTCCTTTTCGTCGATCCGGACGATGCCGGCCACCTCGAAGGGGTGCCGGGTCAGGGTCGCGAGCAACGCCCCCGAGAGGTCATAGAGATAGTAGTTTTTAAAGCCGGTCCGGTCCGACGCCCAGACGAACCGCTTGCCGTCCTCCAACCACTGCGTTTCCGGCGCGTTATCGACCCAGCCGGAGGGCCATTCCTCGCGGATGACGACCCGGCATTTTCCGGTGACCGGGTCCGCGGCCGCAAATTCCATGATGTTCTGACGGCGGTTCGTCCGGTTGAAGAGAAGTTCTTTGGAATCCTGCGACCAGGAGACGTTGTAGACATAATATCCGACGACGCCGTTTTCGAACGGTTGGCCGTCCCGGACGTCGATCGTCGTGATTTTTTTCGTCGCCACGTCGTAAACGAATATGTCGGCGACGGGATTGGGCTGGCCCGCCTTGGGATAGGCTTCGATGTCGGCCTTGGAATAGAGCCGGGTCTGGTCCATCTGCAGGAAGTAATCGGGGACCTTGCTTTCGTCGAACCGGTAAAAGGCGAGCTTGGCGGAATCGGGGGACCACCACATGGCCGTGACCTGGTTCAATTCCTCGCCGTAAACCCAGCTGGCCGTGCCGTACTTCGTCCGGCTTTTTTCGTCACCGTCGGTCGTTACGGCGAATTCGTTTTTTCCGTCCGGGTCGCAGAGCCGGAGGTTGCGGTCGCGGTGGAAGGCCTTGATTTTCGAATCGGGCGAGAGGACCTCGGTGAACTGGCGGCCGCGTTCCAATCCGCCGGGGCGGCGGCGCCCCGCGGCTTCCGCCTCCGCCGGGGCGGGGCCGATCTCGGTCAATTTTTTCCGGCCGACATCAAAGCGGAACATCTTCCCGTCGCGCGCGAATTCGAAGGCCTTACCGCCGTCCTTCCAGGTCGCCTGAACGGTCCCGAGCTTGACCGAATCCTTAATTTGTTCGCCGATTTTGGCGTATTGATCGTAGCCGGGGTAGGTTTTGAGCCGGTCCTGGGCGCCGACCGGACCGGCGGTCAGGACGGACAGGACGAAAATGATGAAACGGGCGTGGCGTCGGATTCTCATTTGGATCTCCTCAGACGAGCGGCATGAAAAGGCAACGGTTCGTTATTTCACCGAAAACTTGTGGATCGTCAGTGTTTTGTAGGTTTCTCCCGGCCGAAGCACGGTCGACGGGAAATTCGAGTGGTTGGGGGAATCCGGGAAATGCTGGGTCTCGAGGCAGAACCCCCAATGTTTGCCGTAGACCCGGCCTGCCTTTCCGGTGATCGTGCCATCCAGGAAGTTTCCAGAATAGAACTGGATGCCGGGTTCCACGGTCGAGATTTCCATCACCCGGCCGCTTTCGGGCTCGGTGACCCGGGCGGCCAGGGCCATCGTCTTCCCGCCGCTTGTCAGGACGTAATTATGGTCGTATCCGCCCGGAACTTCGGCGATCCGGGAACCGATGGCCGCGGGAGTCATGAATCCCATGGGCGTCCCTTCGACGGGCGTCCGAGCCCCGGTCGGGATCAAACCCGGGTCGACGGGCGTGGTGCGGTCCGCGGCCAACATCAGCTCGTGTCCGAGGATGTCGCGCCGCCCGCCGGTCAGGTTGAAATAGCTGTGATGGGTCAGGTTGACGACGGTCGGCTTGTCGGTTTTCGCTTCATAGGACACGATCAGCTCGTTGTTGTTCGTCAGGACGTACGTCACGGCGATGTCCAGGTTTCCGGGATAGCCTTCCTCGCCGTCCCGGCTAAGGTATGTGAACCGGGCGCCGACCCCGGTCGAGTCCTGCACCGGTTCGCCCGTCCATAGGACCTTATCGTAGCCCTTGACTCCGCCGTGAAGGTGGTTTGCCCCGTCGTTGGTCGCCAGCGTATAGGCTCTCCCGTCCAGGACGAATTTGCCTTTGGCGATGCGATTGCCGTATCGGCCGACGGTCGCGCCGAAATACGGGCTGACCATGAGATAACCGTCGAGCGCGTCGTACCCGAGGACGCAATCGGCGAAATCACCGTTCCGGTCGGGCAAATCCAGAGAAACAAGCGTCGCTCCGTACGTCATCAGCCGGGCTTTCAGCCCGTTCTTGTTCGTCAGCGTGTAAAGATCGACGGCCGAACCGCCGGGAAGCACACCGAAAAGGGTTTTGAAAACACTCATGTTTGTTTCTTCTTTCTCGGTCCCGGCGGCCTCAGGCGACCCGGTTTTCCGACAAGCGGCGACCCCAAAGACGAAAACGAGGCAAAGAATCCAAGCCGTTCCGAAGATGGCGATTTTTCTCATAGACGCGTCTCCTTTGGCCCGTCGAGTCCTCGCGCCGACCCCTAAAACAACAATAAATATCAGATTTTTACCCCGAAAACAAACCCGCGGACGCGAGGAGGGAAGGAGATATAAGATTTAGACGATGACCGGGGATTCAGGACATGGTGCGGAAGGGGGGATTTGAACCCCCATAGCCTTGCGGCCATAAGCTCCTGAGGCTTACGCGTCTGCCAATTCCGCCACTTCCGCACTCAGGAAGCAATGTATTATAAAGAGTTACCGGACTCCTGTAAAGGCCGGCCCGGACCGTCTTCCTCCCTCTTG
>CAYSGA010000002.1:0-16421 GCA_964430165.1 uncultured Eubacteriales bacterium | reverse complement strand
CCCGGGCCTCCCCTTATCTTTAGTACACATGACGCTTTTCCCGCTTTCATTCAGCGTCGTTTCGTTCCCCCCTTTCCAAGGCGTCCATCACTGTTCCCGATAAGGAGGTCTCATGCCCTCTCAGTACCGTGACCGGATCGTCGCCCTCAGCCGCTTTCAGAGCGGCCCGTTTTTGACGACCTCGTTCTTTCTCGACACCGACCAGTCCAAACAAACGCGCAGGGAGATTCTCCTGGCCGTCAAGAACATGCTCGCCGGCGCCCGGGCGGACGTCGCCGCCCTGGACGCAGCCAAGGATAAAAAGGCCTCGCTGGAAAAAGACCTGGCCGCCATCGAGGCGTATTGCGGCGGAAACATAACCTCGGCCTCTCCAGGGCTGGCGATTTACGCCTGTTCGGGAGCGGGTTTCTGGAAAACGCTCGACCTGCCCGAAGCGCCCCACGGCCGGATCGTGTTCGATCACAACCCCTACATCCGGCCCGTTAATCGCATCCTCGAGAACCGCCGCCGTTTCCTCGTCCTGATCCTCGACCGTCGGGAAGCGCGCTGGTACGAAATCTTCATGGGCCGGATCGGCCCGCTGGCGACCCTGTCCTCGGACATTCCGAAAAAAGCGAAAAGCGGGGTCGAAGGCCAGGAAACCAAACGGATCGAACGCCATGTCGGCGCCCTCGTCCACGGCCATCTCAAGCGGGCCGCCCAGATGACGTTCGACATCCTGAAGAAAAACGGCTTCGCCGGGCTCTGGCTGGGTTGCGCCGACGTCCTCCACCGCGACTTCGAGGCGATGCTTCATCCGTTCGTCCGGGAACGGATCAAGAGCCGTCTCAGGGCCAAACCCTCCGACCCCCTCGAAAAAGTCCTCCGGGAGGCCGAAGAGCTCGAACGGCGGCTGAAAGAGGATGAAGAGGAGGCCCTTCTGAAAAAACTCATCGGCGAAATCGAGAAGGGCAGCCGGGCCCGGTCCGGACTGCGGGATTGCCTCGCGGCCGTCAACAAAGGCGAAGTGCAGACGCTCGTCGTAACCCGGCTCCACGGCGTTCCGGGAAAATATTGCCCGAGGTGCAAGCTGCTCTTTTTGGATGAACTCCGGTGCCCCGCCTGCGAGCGCAAAACCGAATCGCGGCCCGACATCGTCGACGAGGCGATCGAGGCGGCCCTCAACCGGAAATGCGACATTCGATACGTTTCCTCCCCATCCAAGCTCGACCATTACGGCAAGATCGGGGCCTTGTTGAGGTATAAAACCTAGTGCTCCGGCCTAAAAGATCCCCCCCCCGCGACCATTTTACGGGCCGCGGGGCGCAGAACTTCATTTTCAGCTTTTGACCGGCATCCCCCTAAACTTCACTTTTTCAAAGAGACTGTAAACGACCGGGATAACGAACAAGGTCAGGAAGGTCGTCGTCACCAGTCCGCCCAGGAGCGTGATGGCCAGGGGATTGCGCATCTCCGAACCATCGGTCCGGCTGATGGCCATGGGGAGCGTCCCTAAAATGGTCGTCAGGGCCGTGAGGAGAACCGGCCGCAGCCGGGTCACGGAACCCTGAAGGATCGCCTCCTTTTTATCCATCCCCCGCTGCCGGAGCTTATTCGTGTAATCAATCATGACGATGGCGTTGTTGACGGCCACGCCCGCCAGGAGAATGATCCCGATCCAGACCGGAAGGTTGACCGGACGGCCGGTGAGCAGCAAGGCGAGAACGATGCCTATGAAAAACAATGGGATCGTGAACATGATAATGAAGGGGTGCTTGAACGATTCGAACTGCGAAGCCATGACCATGTACACCAGGAGAAGGGCCAAGGCGAAGACCCAGGCCAGCGTGGTGAAGGCCTCGGTCATCTGGGAATACGAGCCGCCGATTTCGACGAAGTATCCGGGCGGCAGCTGCTGATCCAGCCCTTTCATCCGGTCCTTCACGTCCTTGACCACGCTTCCCAGGTCGCGACCGACGATATTACCGGTGACGGCCACCCGGCGCGACTGGTTGTCCCGGGTGATCTGAATCGGGCCTGAGCCCGCCTCGATCTCGGCAACCTGGTCCAGGGCGATTGTCGTCCCGAGGGCCGTGGAGATGGGGATGTTGCGGATCGCCGCGATCGTGTTCCGGAACTCGTCCTTGAAACGGACCCGGACGTCGTACTCCTCGCCCTCCTCCCGGTAGCGGGTGGCCACCTGGCCGAGGGTCGCGACCTGGACGGCGGATTCGACCTGGGCGATGGTCAGCCCAAACCGGGCGGCCTTATCACGGTCGATCTTGAGGTGATACTCCGGCTTGGACTGAGAGAGGGTATGGGTCACGTCGCGGAGCCCGGGAACGTCGCCCAGACGAGCGACCAACCCATCGGCGATTTCCCGCAGTTTTCCCAGGTCTTTTCCGAACAACTTGATCTCGACCGGGGCGGCCGCCCCGCCCATCATCATCGCGGCCATGTCGGTGGACTCGAACTTGACGCCTTCGAGCCGGGGAACCTGCTTCCGGATTTCCTCGAGGACCTGAACGTCGGAGAGCTTGCGCTCGGCCACGGGCTTAAGTCCGACGAAAAACTGGGCTTCATGCGGGCCCGTGGGATTTGAGCCGAAGCCCGAGTCGGCCGCGTTGTCCTCAGCCGAGGAACCGACTTGGGTCGAGGTAATCTGGACCTCGGGACGGCTGCGGATGACGTTTTCAATCATCGTCACGACCCGGTTGGTCTCTTCGAGCGAAGTCCCGACCGGAGTGCTGACCTTCATGATCAACATGCCCCGGTCCATCGAGGGCATGAACTCCGTTCCGAGAATAGGGACCAGGGCCAGAGCGAGAACAAAGGCCCCCAGCGACCCGAAGACGACGGTTTTGCGGTGATGCAGCGCCCACTCCAGCGCCTTGCGGTATTTTTTCCGGGCGCCTTCAAAATCGCGGCCGATTGTTTTTTTGATCACCCGGCTGTCGCCTTCCTTCCTCCAGAAGAGAACGGAAGCCATCATCGGAACGATCGTCAGGGCGACGAACAGCGAGGCGACCAGGGAAAAGGTGATCGACAGGGCCAGCCCCCGGGTCAGCATGCCGGTGATCCCCTGGGCGAAGGCCATAGGGAGGAAAACGACGATCGTCGTCAGGGTGGACGCGGTGATGGCCATCCCGACTTCGGAGGCGCCGAGCCGGGCCGCAGTCTTGGCGTCCTTCCCCTCCTGAACGTGGCGGAAGATGTTCTCGATGACGACGATGGCGTTATCCACCAGCATCCCGATGCCCAGGGCCAGACCGCCAAGGGTCAGAAGATTCAGCGTATAACCGGCGAAATAGAGGGCGATGAACGTCGTGATGATCGACAAGGGGATGGCCACGCCGATGATCAACGTCGGCCGCCAGCTCCATAGGAAGAAGAAGATAAGGGCCACGGCCAGCAATCCGCCCTGCCAGGCGTTAGCGGAGGTTTCCCGGATGACGCCCTGGATCATCTCCGACTGGTCCATGATCTGGAGGAACTTGATGTCGGGGGGCAACGTTTTCTTGATGTTTTCAAGCTCGGCCTTGACGGACTTTCCAACCAGGGCGGTGTTGGCCCCGGACCGCTTGCTGACCATGAGGAAAACGGCTTTCTGGCCTTCGATCCGACCGATATACCGCGTCTCCTTCATCGTGTTCTTGACTTCGGCCACGTCCCGGAGATAGATAGGCCGGCCTTTCGAAGTGGAGCCGACGATCGTATTGCGCACATCGTCCAGCGAGGCGAACTCCCCGATCGTGCGGACGAGATAGTCCGAATGCCGCTCGACCAGGTGGCCGGCCGGCATGTTCTGGTTGCCCGCCATCAGGGCCCCGAGAACCCGGTCGAACGACAGGGCGAAGGAAGCCAGGGCGTCCTTGTTCACCTCGACCAGGATTTCCCGGATGTCCATGGAATAGGCCGTGGCCGCGGCCACGCCGTCGAGACGTTCAAACCGGCGGGCGATCTCGTCCTCGACGATTTCCTTCAGTTCAGCCGTGGACCGGGACCCGGTGACGCCCCAGAAGATGACCGGGATCTGGGACATGTTGAATTTGACCACGAGCGGGTCGCTCGCGGCCGTGGGCAGGTACGCCTTGTAGAGCCCGATCTGGTCGCGGAGATCCTGGGCGGCGAAATCGAGGTTGGTCCCCCACTCGAATTCGACCTGGACGACCGACGTCCCTTCGGATGTTATCGAGGTGACCTTCTTGACCCCGTTGACCGAGCTGACGACCTGCTCGATCATTTTGGTGATCGTGTTTTCGATGTCCTCGGGAGCCGCCCCCGGGTAGGTGGTGATGACGGAAACCGTCGGATATTCGAGGTCGGGGAAAAGGTCCAGGCCCAGCCTCGTGAACGAAATCGCCCCGACGACGACCATGATCAGGGCGATCATGGCCGTCGAGACGCGGCGATTGACCGCGAAATGAGGAAGTTGCATGGTATCCTACCTTTTAATTTCGACCGGTGTGCCTTCGATGAGGCCGTAGTTGCCCTCGACAATGACCTGGTCGCCTTCCTTCAGCCCGTCGACGATTTCGATCATCGTCGTATTCTTGAGGCCCAGGCCGACCGTCCGTTTGACGGCCTTTCCGTTTTCGACGATGAAAACGAAGGAATCGGACAGGATGGCCTTCTGGGACACGGCCAGGGCGTTATCGTGGGAGTTGACTTCAAAAATAACGGACCCGAACGTGCCCGGCCGGAGGACGAGCCCCGGGTTTTCGGCCAGGATCTCGACCCGGAATTTCCTGGAAAGCGGGTCGGCCGCCAGGTTGATGACGGCAACCGTCCCGGACGCCTCGGCCGGTCCGGCCTTGACGAGGGCCTTCTGGCCGCGGGCCAGACGGACGATGTCATCGGGAGTCACCTCGACAACAATTTTGACCCGGTTGTAATCGACGAGGGTCACTACCCCGCTGGTTGCGGCGCCGTAGCCGCCCATCATCGGATTGATGACGTCCCCGACTTCGGCATTCCTGGAGGCGATGACGCCGCTCCAGGGCGCAGTCATGACGGCCTGGTCCAGGGCGTGGCGGGTGAGGTCGACGGCCGCCCGGGCCTGGGCCGACTGGGCTTGGGCCGCTTCATCGGCAAGTTTGACCTGTTCATACTGGGTATCGGAGACGGCTTTCTCGGCCGCGAGCCGGTCCATCCGCTCCTTGTTGCGGGCGGCGTTCTTGGCGTTGGCCTCGGCCACGGCCGCCCCGGCTTCGGCCTGCTTGAGTTGGAGACGAATGGAGGCGGTGTCCAACTCGGCCAGGAGCTGGCCCTTCTCTACGAACTGGCCTTCCTCGACGAGGATGCGGGCGACCTTTCCTCCCGTTTCGGGCGTGACGTTGATTTTCCGGGCCGCCTCGACGACGCCCGTATAAACGAGTTTTTCCGAAACGCGAACCCGGGCGACGGTTTCGACTTTGACCGGCATGGTTCCCAAGAACGCCACCGCAGCCGAAGCATCCGCCGCGGGGGCGGCGGGCTTTTCCGCCTTCTTGCAGGCGGACGGGGCGAGGAGGGCGATCGCGACGATCAGGACGGGGATCAAACGATTTTTTAACATGGTGAAACTCCGTTATTTTTCTTCATATCGATCCGAGCCCGTCCCGACCGATTTCTCGATCTGGGCCAGAGCGACGGCATAGTCGTAAAGAGCTTGAACCTGATTGGTCTTGGCCTGGGAAAGGGCCACTTGAGCCGAGCTGACGTCGAGATTCGTGGCCAGGCCCTCGGAATAATTCAACTCCGCGATCCGGACGGCTTCCTGGGCCTGCTCGACGTTTTTCTCCTGCGAGAGGAGCGACTCGCGGGCTTGTCTCAGGGCCAGAACGGCTTCCTGGACCTCGAACTTGACCGATTCGATCAGGCCTTTCTGGCTGTACTCCAGCTGCCGGAGAGCGGCCTTCGCCTGACCAACTTTCGCCGAGTTGGCAAAGCCGTTGAACAGGGGAATGTTCAGGACGAGATTGACCTGATAGTAACTTTCCCAATTGCTCCGGCTGAGATTTAAGACGTTTGACCAGTAATTGTAGGCGCCCCCGATCGCGATGGTGGGTAGATAAGCGCCCTTGTTCATTTTGACCATCTCCGCAGCCATCAGCTTTTGATATTCGATCTGGTTGATTTCGGGCCGGTGGGTCAACGCTTCGGCGATGTTCTCGTCAACCTTTGACTCCACTTCCTGGAACGTCAACTCGCCTTTGAACTCGACGGGCCGGGCCAGGTCGATCCCGAGCAGCATTTTCAACCCGATTTCGGCCGTGTCGATGGCGTTGCGGGCCCGGATCAATTGCGGTTTGAGGTTGGCCAACTGGACCTCGGACCGGAGCAGGTCGAACTTCGAAGCCATGCCAACTTCGTACAGGTTCTTGACGTTCGTGTAATGCTTCTCGGCCAGGGTCACGCCTTCTTCAGCCACGGATACGAAGGACCGGGCCAGGAGGCAGCCGTAAAAGGCCTTCTTGACGTTGAGGACGGTCTCCTGCCGGGACTGCCGGATCGCCTCGCGGGTCGCTTCGAGGTTATAGTTCGCGGTTTTATATCCCGCGATGAGACGCCCGCCGGTGAACAGGGGCAGGCTGAAGTTCAAGGCGAAAGAGTAAGTCCGGGTGAAATCCATTTTGATCTTCGTCGGGGGTTGTCCGGGCACGAGCGACGGGAACTCGATGGAGAAAACCTTCTTATCCAGAACATCGGTGCCGGAGGCGTTGACGCTCGGGAAAAATCCCGCGACTGCCTCCTTGACGGCGGCCGAGGCCTGGTCTTCCCGGGCCAGGGCGGCCTGGTAGAAGGGATTTTGCTTGAGGGCGAGACGAAGGCTGTCGTCCAGAGTCAGGACCACCTTCTCCTGGGCAGCGGCCGGCCCGCAAAGGATGACCGCCATGAGTAGCAGGGCGGATGGGATTCGGATTTGGTTCATGGATACATTCTCCTAAAGCGCAAGCCTAATTTCCGGATGAAATCCCGCGCAGAACGAAGGCGTATATGTCTGATACGTCTTTTTCGACGTCGGGTTTCGAACCGCGGAAGAATTTGTCGTGCTGGTACCCCTGGATCACCGCGCTGAGAAAATGGGTTGCGGATTCCAAGGGCATCGGCCGGAAGGCGCCGGCCGCGATTCCCTCCCGGAGGAAGGCCTCCACACAGCCGTCAACGGCCCGGCGGGCGGCAACAAGCCTTCGGAGAAAGGCGCGTTCCGCCTCGGTTCCGGGATTGCCCTTCTCGTTGGCCATGACGTGGATGATCCGGAAGAGAGACCGATCCAGGATGAACACCCGGGAAATGTTTTCCTTCTCCGATTGATAACGGATGACCTCCCGGAGGAGGGCGAGGAGCTTGGCCTCGGGCTTGAGAGGTGTGGCGACGATTGCCCGGAGGCGTCCGTCCAGGTCCTCCACGAAATGGATCAGGAGTTCGAGGACGAGCTCGGACTTGCCCCGGACGTACTTGTAGAGGGTGGCCTTGGAAAATCCCGCCTCGGCGGCTACATCGTCCATGGACGACGCGCTCAATCCTTTCCGGCAGATGACGGCCTCCGCCGCATCCAGGATGGTTTCTCGGTTCGAGCGGCGGCGCTCGATCTCCCGGATGCTCCGTTTCTCGGATAGAGCGCCTCGGTCTTTCTTGGGCGTCATTTTTAAACCTGTTAGTTTAGTGATTAAACCCGCGAGTATAACGCGCTAGGATAGCAGGAGGAGGGATGCTTGTCAAGCGTAGCGCGGAATCTCCCAGATGCCAGAATTACCTCCCGCCAGCCGCTCCCTGGCTCCCGGGGGTTGCGTAGGACTGCCAAGCCTGGGAACCAGTCCCGTCGGTTCCCCCCGAAGCGGGGCCCCCCTCCGCTATGCGGCTTCTGGGAGGCAATCCTGGCTTCTGGGAGATGCCGGTTGGTTATTCCTTAAAAAAAGCTCGCTCGTGATTTGGAAAAACACAGCCGTTCGTCCTACAATGAAAAGGCATGCGAACGGTTTTAAGATCCCGGCGGGCGGAGGCGATTCTTCTCGCCGGCGCTTGTCTCCTCTCCGTCTCCGCCGCCTCTTCCATCCCTCAAGACGCGTGGACCATCAAAATGACGATCACGGTCAAGGGCGAGTACGCTTTGGAAGGCTGGGCCCACGCCTCGGGCCGGTATCAGATGACGTTCGTCTGGACGGGCGGGCTCGAAACCGACGAGGACGATTACCTTCTCGTCCACGGTCGCAGCGACCTCGAGGAATGGAGGGCGGAAGAATCCGTGGCCGGACCGGATGGAATCCGGCCCTTGACGACCGGGGACTTCGGCGAAAAACCCGAGTTGAGCGTCGCTTACGTCCTCAGGAAAGACGGCGGCCTCCATCTGAATTTCCTCGTCCGGGGATTCGACGTCCCCCGGTCGCGTCCCGCCGGGGCATTTTATCTCCATCTTCCGGCCTCGGCGGAAAATTCGGACCGGCCGGATGGACTGAATTACAACCTCTTCGTCAAAACCGGAACGAACGCCGTCATTCTGGACGACCCCCGTTCCTCTCCGCAAACCCAGGAAAAGAAGTTTCATTGGACTTGGCTTCACCGGACCTCGGTTCTCCGGGAAAGCGCGGTGCTTTTTGAAATGAACCGCCACGAAGCGGACGTGACCGTTGTCGTGACTCCTCAAAAACAAAACGACCGCCGGCCCGGTCAGGCCCGCGGGTGAAACTTGTCGTATACCCGGCGGAGGCGGTCCCGGCTGACATGGGTGTAGATCTGGGTTGTCGTGATCTGGCTGTGGCCGAGCATCATCTGGACGGAGCGAAGATCGGCCCCGTGGTCGAGAAGATGCGTCGCGAACGAATGCCGCAGAACGTGCGGGTGGACCTTCTCCTGAAGGCCGGCCGCCCGGGCATGGCCCTTCAGCACTTTCCAGAACCCCTGCCGGGTGAACGGCCCTCCTCGCCTCGTGAGAAACAACGCTTCCGCGTTCTTTTTTGAGGCGAACTCCGGCCGGGCTTTTTCCAGATAACGGCCGATGGCGGCCACGGCCGATTTCCCCATGGGCACAATCCGTTCCTTCGACCCTTTGCCCCGGCAGAGGATGAATTCATCCTTCAACCGGGCGTCGGTCATCCGGAGCCCGATCAGTTCGGAAACACGCAAGCCCGAGGCATACATCACCTCGAGCATCGCCCGGTCGCGAAGGCCGCGGGGATCCCTGGGATCCGGTTTTCCCAGGAGTGATTTCACCTCGGCTTCGGACAGGTACTTGGGCAGCGCCAGCCACGTTTTCGGCGAAGTCAGATGGATCGCGGGGTTCTTGTCCAGCCGCCTGTCGAGTAGGAGAAACCGGTAGAAGGCCTTGAGAACGGAGATCCGGCGTGCGAGCGAACGCGCGGACAGGCCCGCCTTGCTTTCGTTCCGGACAAAGGCCGCCAGGTCCGACTCGCGGGCCCGCTCCCAGGAAATCTTTTCGCGTCCGAGAAACAGGAGGAATCGGCCGAGGTCCAGGCCGTAGGCGGCCCGGGTGTTGGGCGCCAACCCCTTTTCCACCGTCAGGAAACGAAGAAACTCCTCCCGGATGTCGACGGAGGGCGGGGCCGAATTCATTCGAGGAAGGACAGGCTTTCGCGTTCCCGGCCGATCGTGGTCAAGGGACCGTGGCCCGGGAGAACCTTGATCTCGTCGGGCAGAGTCATCAGCCGCTCGCGGATGGACTTTTCGAGTTGTCTCTGGTCCCCTCCCGGCAGGTCTGTCCGCCCCACACCCTCGAAAAAGAGCGTGTCTCCCGAAAGAAGGAAGCCTTCGGCCAGGAGGCTGATGCTCCCGGGCGAATGCCCCGGAGTATGGATGACGCGGAGCACGCCGCTTCCGATTTTGATCTCGTCGCCGTCTTTGATGAATTTGTCGACCGGAGGAGAGTCCTTCGCCCCGATGAAGAGACTCAGCTCAAGCTGGTTGAGCCGCGGCGGACGGTCCTTGTCGCCCGCGTGCATATAAAGGGGAATGTCGTACTTGTCCTTCATGTCCCGGTTGGCCCCGATGTGATCGATGTGGCCGTGGGTGTTGAGGATGGCGAAAGGCTTCAGGTTTTCTTCGGTGATGACCGGGAAGATCTTATCCGCTTCGGCGCCGGGGTCGACGATCAGGCAATCGCCGGTCTCCTCGTCGTAGACGAGGTAACAATTCGTCTCCAGCGGACCGACGACGATCATCTGGTATTTCATTTGGTTCGTATTCCGAGGGCCATCATAGGGGTTATCCTCCGGCCGTGTCAAGCCGGGTCCGGAGGCCATGACGAACCGGCCAACAAAGATCCCCCACTTTCTTATTTTTCCCTCCGCACCTATCTTACGATGCATCATGGGTCCGGGCCCGGTTTTCCGGCCGGAGCGATGTGTTATATAATGCGGAGCGTGCCTCACGACCTTCCCTGGCAGCTTGAAATCGCCCGCCGTTCCCTGAAGAAAAAGGAAAAGATCGACCTGATCGAAAAGAGGGTCTTCATCGGCCCGGGTGACCGCTGTCTCGATCTCGGCTGCGCCCAAGGCATTTTGAGCTGGTTTTTAAAGAAAAAAGGCGGGATCTGGGTCCATGCCGACCTCGATTTCGAAAACATCCAGACCAGCCGGGACCTCCTCGGCCGGGGATTCGTCCAGATGGGAGTCCCGGACCTGCCCTTTAAAAGCGGGGTCTTCAACCGCCTTTTCTGTCTCGATTTTCTCGAACACGTGGACGACGACCGCCGGACAGCCGCCGAAATCGCCCGCGTCCTGAAGCCCGGCGGCGAAATGCTTCTCGTCGTCCCCCGAACCGGCCGGTTCATCCTCCTGCAGAAAATCCGTCCGGCCGTCGGCCTGCAGCTCGAATTTTACGGCCATAAGCGGGAGGGCTACACCCTTCCCCGACTCCGAGCGCTTCTCGGTGAAGCCGGCCTCCGGATCACCCGGCACACCTCCTATTCCCGGTTCTTCACCGAATTTTTGGAGCTGATTCTCAACGCCCTCTACGTGAATTTCTTTTCGGCCAAACCGGAGGCGAAACTCCGCGACGGGCACATCCGGCCGGCGACGCCGGACGAATTCGCCGCCCAGGGAAAATCGTTCAAACTCTACAAACTCGTTTACCCACTTTTTTGGCTCTTTTCGAAGCTCGACAACCTGATTTTTTTTGCGCGCGGCTACGCCCTGATGATCTGGGCGGAAAAGGCCGCTCCACCCGAGGAGGATTCCGATGGCCATCGTTCTTGACGGAAAAAGCCTGACCGTGGAAAAAATCGTCCGCGTCGCCCGGGCCGGCGAACCGGTCGAAGTCCACCCCGAAGCGCTGGCAAAAATCAAGGCCTGCCGGGCCATGATCGAGGAAAAAATCAAGGCTCATGAAATCATGTACGGCATTAATACCGGGATCGGCGAATTTTCCGAAGTCGTTTTGACCGATGCCCAGGTCGGCGAATTTCAGAAGTATCTGATCTACAACCACGCCGCCGGCATCGGCGACCCGGCCCCGGTCGAGCACGTCCGGGCGGCGATGGCCGGACGGATCAACGTCCACGCTCGCGGGCGCTCGGGCTGCCGGCCGGAAATCACCCTGACGCTGGCCGAAATGCTCAACAAGGGCGTCACCCCGGTCGTCTGCCAGAAGGGATCCGTCGGCGCCTGCGGCGACCTCGCCCCCATGGCCCAAATCGCCCTTCTCTTGATGGGCGAAGGCGAGGCTTATTTCAAGGGCGAGCGATTGGCCGGCCGGGTCGCGCTGGAACGGGCCGGGATTCCGATTCCCGGGCTTCACGCCCGGGACGGGCTGGCCGCCATCAACGGTTCCAACCTCCTGACGGCCATTTCCGCCCTCACGTGGTACGATATGGACCGGGCGTTGAAACAGGCGGAAATCGCCGCGACCATGACGATCGAGGCCCTGATCGGGAACTTGAAACCCTACGATGTCCGCCTCCACGAGGAACGCGGTTTTCCCGGCGCCGTCCGTTCGGCCAAGGCCATTCTCAAATGCCTTTCCGGAAGCGACCTGATCACCGGAAAGATGAAAACCAAGGTCCAGGATGCCTACTCAATGCGGTCCACCCCCCAGGTCATCGGCGCGGCCCACGACGCCCTAGCCCACGCCCGCCGGCAGATCGAAATCGAGCTCAACGCCACCGCCGACAACCCGATTTTCCTGACCGAAAATAAGCTCACCCTGACCGGGGCGAATTTCCAGGGCTCCCCGGTCGCCCTGCCCATGGAAATGGCCGGCACGGCCCTGACCATGATCTGCGTTTTGAGCGAGCGCCGCCTCAACCGGCTGACCAACCCCGCCCTGAGCGTCGGCCTGCCGGCCTTCCTGACGAAAGGCGCTGGCCTCTTTTCGGGGATGATGCTCAGCCAGTACACGGCCGATACCCTGATCGTCGAGCAGCGGATCCTCAGCGCCCCGGCCTGCATTCAATCCATCCCCGCGGCCGCCGACCAGGAGGATTTCGTCTCGATGGGGATGAACACGGCCCTAAAAAACCTCCAGATCCTGGACAACGCCTACGGCATCCTCGGGATCGAATTCATGGCCGCCGCCCAGGGCCTTGATTTCCGCGAGTTCACCCCGGGCGCGGGTTCCCGGGCCGCCAAAGCCGTCATCCGCAAATACGTCGCCCGCCTGGATGAGGACCGGCCCCTGCACATCGACCATAACAAGATGAAAGCCCTCGTGAAATCGGGTGAAATTCTGGACGAAGTGGAAAAAGCCGTCGGCCCGCTCGGTTAAAAAGGGCTGGACAGACCACCGCGTTATCCGTTACCCTGATTCCGCGCCCCGGGCCATGCAGACCTCCGTTTCACGCCGACCTTTCGTTCGGGCCATAATGAGTCAGTCGTCTCCGCGCGTCCGGTTCTCCGGCAGGTCGGCGACAAAGGAGGTTTTATGATCTGGACCAGCGAGAGCCTCAAGGCCGCAGTTCATGAGAAAATCGGGAATCACAAATTTATTGTCGTTTCGAACCGGGAACCATTCATCCATTCCTATTCCGAAGGGGGGGTCAAGTGTTCTACACCGGCCAGCGGCATGACGGTCGCCCTTAACCCGGTGATGATGGCCTCCGGCGGGACCTGGATCGCGGCCGGAATGGGAAACGCCGACCGGGAAACGGTCGATGGCCGCGACCGCCTCGCCGTCCCTCCGGACGATCCCTGTTACACTCTCCGTCGCGTGTGGTTGACCAAGGAGGAGGAAGAGGCTTATTACTACGGCTACGCCAACGAGGGTCTCTGGCCGCTCTGCCACATCGTCCATGTCCGGCCGGTGTTCCGAACGGGGGACTGGGACGCCTACCAGCGGATCAACAAGCGGTTCGCCGATATCGTCATCGAGGAACTCGATGGTGACCAGGGCTTCGTTTTTATCCAGGATTATCATTTCGCCCTTCTTCCCCGCCTGATCAAGGACCGCCGCCCCGACGTCGTCGTTGCCCAGTTCTGGCATATCCCCTGGCCCAACCCGGAAACGTTTCGCGTCTGCCCCCAGGCCAAGGAACTCCTCTGGGGATTGCTGGGAAACGACATTCTGGGCTTCCATCTCCGCTATCATGGGATGAATTTTCTCGATTCGGTGGACCGGTTTCTCGAGGCCCGGGTCGACCGCGAGCGGATGTCCGTCTTCAAGGATGGCCGGGAAACGATGGCCCGGTCATATCCGATCAGCGTCGACGCCGAGGCCATCGAGCGTCTTTCGGACACGGAGGAGGTCCGGGCCCAGACCGAACGAATCCGCCGTGATTTCCGGTTCAAGGACAAGATCCTCGCCGTCGGAGTGGAGCGGATCGATTACACGAAGGGCATCCTGGAGCGGTTCCTGGCCGTGGACCGGTTCCTGGAACTGAATCCCGTCTACCGCGGGAAATTCGTCTTCCTTCAACTCGGCCCGCTATCGCGGATACATATCCCCGTCTACCAGGAATACAACGACACGCTCTATCGCAAGATGATCGAAATCAACGACAAATGGAGGGACCGGGACTGGCAGCCGATTCATTTCCAAAAATCCCATTTCGAACTCCCGGAAGTCCTCGCCCATTTCCGGGCGGCCGACGTCTGCCTGGTCAACGCGGTCCATGACGGAATGAACCTCGTCGCTAAGGAGTTCGTCGCCTCACGGACGGACGAAGGGGGAATGCTCGTTCTCAGCCAATTCACCGGCTCTTCGAGAGAATTGGAGGACGCCCTGTTGATCCACCCCTACGACATCGACGGGATCGCCGAGGCCATCCGCCAGGCAATCGAAATGGAGGGCGAGGAGAAAACGGCCCGCATGAGAAAAATGAGAGACGTCGTCCGGACGAACAATGTTTATCGGTGGGCCGGTAAGATCGTCGAAAGCATGAGGAGGCTCGTTTGAGCCATGGCCAAACCCTTCGTCTTCCGCCGCCAACTCACCCAGGTTGAACTCCTCGGCCGGCGGGCGGCCAACCTCACTGAGCTGCGCCGCCATATGAAGGAGATCCCGGAATCATCGATCTACTACCACACCCACCGCAGCCTCCGCCAGCACGTCAGCCAGTCTCCCGAACCGCCGAACGACTTCGCCTTCTGGATCACCAAGGCCCTGGGGCTGTCCAGGATGGGAGAAGCCCTCTCCAGCCTGCCGTTCGCCTCGTTCCGGAGCATCGCCGAAATCCGGCAGGCCTTTCTCGCCCCCCTCGACGTTTTTCTTCTCGAGGAAAACGGCCACCGGCCCGAAGCTCCGACAGGGATGGAATTTCATTTTCTCAACGGCCGGACGTTTCTCCTCCCGACGGGCCTGGAAGCCCACACCCCGGCCGAATTCGGAGAGGCGATTTCGCGGGCTCCGATCGGATCGATTCAATATCACGTCTTCGCCCCCCGGCTGGGCATGGCGCCCCGGGAATGCGATTTCGCGGTCTGGTTCGAAACGCTGGGCCGGGAGGACCTGGCCCGGGAAATCGCCCGGTTGGATCCCTACACGATGACCTTGGAAGCTCTCCGCCGGAACATCCGGGAAAAGGTGTCCACCCATGCCGGTGCTTGATGACTATATCCCTATCGTCGGACCGGATTGGATCAATACCCTCCGCGCCCTCGGCGCCCGCCTTTCCGGCCGGGTCGTCCAGAACATCAATTCGACCGCCGTGGGCGGAGGCGTGGCCGAAATCCTGACCAGGATGATCCCCCTGCTCAAGGAGCTCGGCGTCGAGGCCCGCTGGGATGTGATCCGGGGCAACGAGCGTTTTTTCGCCGTCACCAAGGCCATGCACAACGGGTTGCACGGCGTCCCCTCGGTCCTTTCCGAGGAAGACCGAAAGGTGTTCCGTGAAACCAACCAAGCCAACATCGATCAAGTTCAACCGTGGGGAGACATCGTTTTCATCCACGATCCCCAGCCGATCGCCCTCGTCGGGGAACTGGACCGGAAAAAGCACCGATGCGTTTGGCGTTGCCACATCGATTTTACCAATCCCCAGCCCGATATCTGGGAGTTTCTCCGGGGATATATCGAATCCTTCGAGGCCGCGGTCTTCTCCGCCCCGGCCTTCGCCCGCCCCCTGCGCGTCCGGCAGGTCCTGATTTCCCCGTCGATCGACCCCCTCGCCGACAAAAACAAGGAACTCCCCGGGGAAGTCGTCGACAGCGTCTGCGCCCGGTACGGACTCGACCGGGGCCGGCCGATCGTCACCCAGATTTCGCGCTTTGATTATTTAAAGGATCCGGTCGGGGTCGTCCGGGCATATAAAATGGTCAAGCGCCACGTCGACTGCCAGCTCGTTCTCGCCGGCGGCGGCGCGACCGACGACCCGGAAGGACAAAAAGTTCTGGACGAGGTCCGGAATGAAGCGTCGGGAGACCCGGACATTTTCGTTCTGTATCTTCCGCCGGGAAGCGACATCGAAATCAACGCCCTCCAGCGGGCCTCGACCGTCGTTCTCCAGAAATCCCTGAAGGAAGGATTCGGCCTGACCGTAGCCGAAGCCCTCTGGAAGGCTAAGCCGGTGATCGCCGGCGCTGTCGGGGGAATCCCCCTTCAGATCACCCACAAATTTTCGGGGATCCTGACACACTCGATCGAGGGGACGGCCTTCTGGATCAAACAACTCCTGAACGCACCGCGGTTCGCCGTCCGCCTTGGAAGGAACGGCCGCGAGCAAGTCCGGGCTAATTATCTTATCACCCGCCACATCAGGGACTACCTCTTGTTGTTCCTGTCTCTGGAGCGGCCGGGGGATATGATCTCCCTATGAGAGAGCTGCTCCGAGCCGCTCGGAAGCAGGAGGCCCTGCTTCTCTTTCTCGATTTCGACGGCACCCTGGTTCCCCTTCAGTCGGATCCTGAAAACGTCTGGATTCCCCCCGGCCGGAGAGCGATTCTCGCCAGACTCGCCCGGCGGATTCCGACCGCGGTTGTGTCCGGCCGGTCTCTGAAAGACATCCGAGCCCGAATTGATCTTCGGGAAATCGCCTGGGCCGGGAATCACGGCCTGGAGGTCCGGCGAGGCCAAAC
>CAYSGA010000001.1:0-30871 GCA_964430165.1 uncultured Eubacteriales bacterium | reverse complement strand
CGGCAGGTTGAGGGCATTCTCGGCCAGCCCCAAGATGTTCCCCGACTCGAGGACCCGCCGCCTCACCGGCGGAGGCTGCTCGTCGCCGGCCCACACTCGCCAGTCCGACCAGCCGCACACCGCGGCGATGGCCGCGAAGCGATCGGCGTGGGCGGAAAGCTCCAGGAGGCTGAAGATTTCGGTCCGCCGCTTTTCCAGCCGGCCCGGCGGGAGGCCGTAAATGCCTCCGAAAAAATCGATGTTTTCTGACGCGGTCAGATCGCCGTACAAGGAGAATTTCTGGCACATGTAGCCGATGCGGCGCTTCACGCCCTCGGGGTCGGCGGCCACGTCGATTCCGGCGACGACGGCTTTTCCGCCGTCGGGCCGAAGGAGGCCGCAGAGTATTTTGATCGTCGTCGATTTTCCGGCGCCGTTGGCCCCGATGAACCCGAATATTTCGCCGTGCCGGACGTCGAAATCGATCGCCTTCACGGCCCGGAAATCGCCGAAGCGTTTTTCGAGATTGCGAACCTCGATGGCCGTCGGCCCCGCGCTCATGCCGCTTCCCCGCGCCTCTCGGCCAGCAGCCGGATGAACACGTCTTCGAGAGTCGGCCGGACGGCCCGGAAAGCCGAGACCCGGACCGCCCTCTCCAGCACCGCCCGGAAGGCCTGTTCGTCCGCGCCGGCGGCGAGCTCGGCGTGGATTTTATCCCCGAAAGCATGGACGGAAACGACTCCCGCCGCGTTCCGGGCGATCGCCCGCGCCTCCCGGACGGGATCACAGACGGCTTCGAAAATTCGTCCGGCGACATGTTCTTTGGCTCCGGCCGGAGTATCGATGGAGATGACTCGGCCGCCGTCCATGAAGGCGATGCGGCCGCAGCGCTCCGCTTCATCGAGATAGGGAGTCGAAATGACGATCGTGACGCCGCCGGCCGAAACCTCGGACAGGATGTTCCAGAAATCGCGCCGGGCGACCGGATCGACCCCATTGGTCGGCTCGTCAAGGAAAAGAATTTCCGGCGTGTGGATGAGCGTGCAGGCCAGGGCCAGCTTCTGTTTCATCCCGCCGGAGAGAGCCCCGGCCAGGCGTTTTTTGCACCGGTGAAGGTCCATGTACTCGAGGAGCTCGGCTTTTCGGACGGCGTAGCTCTTCAGGCCGTGGATTTCGGCGAAAAAGTCGATGTTCTCCTCCACGCTGAGGTCACCGTAGAGCGAGAAACGCTGGGAGAGATACCCGATCTTCCGGATGAGCCGCGTTTTTTCCTTGACGGTATCATGCCCGAGAACGCGGCAGGACCCGGTTTCCGGGGGGAGCAGGCCGCAGAAGACGCGGATGAGGGTCGTTTTCCCGGCGCCGTCCGGCCCGATAAGGCCGAAAATTTCCCCCTTCGCGACGGTCAGGTCCACGCCCCGGAGGGCGGCCGTCTTCCCGAAGGAAAAGCCGAGACCGGATGCCCGGAGAACCGTCGTTTCAGCCATGCCTTATTCGCTCCGTCAGCGGGCTGCCGGATTTCCGGAGGGCCTGGTCAAAACGACGTCGACCGGCATTCCCGGCTTGAAGATTCCTCCGGAGTTTATGGCGGTCAATTCGATCCGGTAAACCGTTTTCACCCGTTCTTCCCTGGTCTGGATCGTCTTGGGCGTGAACTCGGCTTCGTCGGCGATGCGCGAGACTGTTGCCGCGAAGCTCTTTTCGGGGTGTGAATCCGCCCGCAGACGCGCGGACATCCCCAGCGAAACGAATCCCAGGTCGCGCTCCGAGATGAAGGCCGTGATCTTCACCGTTTTGAGGTCGGCGATGATCGCCAGCGTGCTCCCCGGAACGACGACTTCGCCCGGTTCGGCCAGCCGGTGGAGGACGGTTCCGTCGCGGGGGGCGACGATCGTACAATCGGAGATCTTTTTTATAAAAATATCCGCCGCGGCCGCGGCTTGGTCGCAGGCGGCCTGGGCGGCCTCGATTTCCTCTTTCCGGGCGCCGGTTTGCGCCTTTTCGTATTGTTTTTTCGCTTGTTCGAGCTGGCTTTTCGCCCGGTCGCTTTGGACGGTGACGTCATCCAGGTCCTTGGAGCTGATGGATCCTTCTTTGTATAACCGAGTCAGCCGGGCGCGCTCCCGCTCGAATTTTTCGGCCGCGATTTCCGCCTGATTGACCTGCTCCCGGGCGGTGGCCAGATCCTCGCTCCGGACTCCCTTTTGAACAAGGGCTAGTTGCGCGGCAGCCGCCCGGACTGCCGTCTCGGTCTGCTTCAATTGAAGATCGAAGTCGGCCGGGTCGATCCGGGCGATGACGTCACCGGACTTCACTTCGGCCCCTTCGACGGCGTTGACGTCGAGCAGGCGCCCGCCGACGAGCGGGGAAACGCGCACCGGGTCGCTTTCGACCGAACCGGTCAGGATCATTTCGTTTTTGTCGTTCCGGCCGCCGCAGGCGGCGACCGCGACCAGAAGACCGAGACCGAGCCAACGTTTCATGACCCACCTCCCGGGTGGCGTTTGACGCTGACGATGCTGTGGAAGAACATGTTGATCGTTCATTGTCACCGGGTGAATCATACTGGGAATATCCGCGTTTCACAAGAAAGTGAGAAGATTGGTTGTCGCAAAAACTCCGAAATGGTATCCTCTCTCGGCCCATGAATACGAAAGACGACTCGACAACGGCGGTGACCGCCCGGACGGCCCTGAAATACTGGCTTCCGTTGGAGTCGACCTGGCTGATGATGGCTTTCGAAGGCCCCTTCCTAGCCGCGATTATCGCCCGCCTGGCCGACCCGAAAATCAACCTGGCCGCCTTCGGCGTGGCCACGTCGCTCGCCTGGATCGTCGAGTCGCCCATCGTCATGATGTTGTCGGCTTCAAACGCGCTCGTCCGGGATAAAATCGCCTTCCGGCGCCTGCGCCGTTTTTCGTACGCCCTGAACGCGGCGGTCACCGCCGTCATGGCGATCCTTCTCCTCCCGCCGGTTTTCCGGTTGATCGCCCGCGGGGTGATCGGCTTGCCGGAAGACATCGCCCGTCTTTCGGCGCAGACGATGATGTTTATGATTCTCTGGCCGGGGGCGATCGGTTTCCGCCGCTTTTATCAGGGTATCCTCATCCGCCAGGGAAAACCCCGGGCCGTCGCCTGGGGAACGATGATCCGCCTTTCGACGATGGCCCTGACCGGGGTTGTTCTGGCCTTCGTTTTTCGTCTCCCGGGCGCCGTCGTCGGCGGAGGAGCTCTGGGGATCGGGGTCATCGCCGAAGCGGCCGCCAGCCGGTTCATGGCCCGCAAGTCGGTCCAGGCTCTCCAGGCCCAAAGCGACGACGAATGCGATTTCGGCCGGTCGCTGACGTTCGAGAAGGTCGGCCGTTTTTACGTTCCCCTCGCCCTGACCGCGTTCCTTTCGTTTTCCGTCCACCCGTTGACTTCGTTTTTCCTCGGCCGGAGCCGGATGCCGATCGAGTCGCTGGCCGTCATGCCGGTGGTCATGGGGCTGGCGTTCCTTTTCCGGACGGGCGGCATCGCCGTCCAGGAGGTGGTGATCGCCCTGGCCGGCGACCGGGGTGAATACAAAAGGCTTCTCCGTCGGATGACCGGGGCGATCGGGCTCGCCGGGACGCTGGGGATGGCCGCGGTCGTGTTCTCCCCGCTGGCTCCCTTCTGGATGCGGACGGTTTCGGGGTTGTCGCCGGAGATGGCCGATTTCGCCTTGCTTCCGGCCCGTCTTCTCGTCCTCCTTCCGTTCCTGGAGGCCGTCCTCGGGTACCGGCGCGGGGTCCTCGTCCGCTCTCACGACACGAACCCGATCGCCGCGGCCGTCGTCGTCCAGATCGGGGTGATCGTCGCGACGTTCTGGCTGACCATCGGCCCCCTCGCGATAATCGGAGCCGTGGCCGCCGGGATCGCCCAGACCGCGGGTTACCTGGGCGGAAACGGTACGCTGTTCGCCATGTCGCGGCGCGGACCGGCAAAAGGTTGAGTCCGCCCCGCGGGTTCGATCAAAGGCCGGGCCGGGGCGACCCCGGACCTCCCGGCCCCCGGACTATTTCAAGTGTTCCGCGAACCACTCCCAGACCGTCTTGTACCACAATTCCGAGTTCTGCGGCTTCAGGATAAAGTGATCCTCGTCGGGGAAATAGAGGAACTTGGACGGGACGTTCATCCGCTGCAGCGACGTATACATCTGAAGCCCCTGTTCCAGCGGAACCCGGAAGTCCTTCGCCCCGTGAATGACGAGGCACGGAGTCTTGAAGTTTTGGACGTAACTCGAAGGCGAAAACTTCATATACTGGTCGGGGCTCGTCCAGGGCGGGCCCTCGTATTCCCATTCGGGGAACCACAGCTCCTCCGTCGCGCCGTACATCGACCGCAGGTCGAACACGCCCGAATGGGCGACGAGGCAGTTGAAGAGCTTCTCGGGTCGGCCTTCAATCCAATCGACCATATAGCCGCCGTAGGACCCGCCGGCCGCGGCGCTCCGGGTATTGTCGATGAACGGGTACTTGCCGTGGAGATACCCCAGGCCCTTGACGATGTCTTCGTAGGGCTTGCCGCCCCAGTCGCCGCTGATCGAATCGGTGAAGACCTGGCCGTAGCCCGTGCTGCCGTGGAAGTTGATCATGGCCACGACGTAACCGGGGGAGGCGAACATCTGGGCGTTCCAGCGGAAATGAAATTCGTCGGTCCAGGCGCCCTGCGGCCCGCCGTGGATCAAAATCACCAGGGGATATTTTTTGGAGGCGTCAAAGGCGGGCGGCTTGAGAAGCCAGCCGTGAACGGGCTCGTCGTTAGCCCCGGGAAAGGTGACCTCTTCGGCCGGGTTCATGTCCAATCCGGATAAAAGTTCCTTGTTGATATCGGTGATTTGGTCGATTTTTTTCGCGGTCAGGTTGTACGTGTAAATGTCCGTCGGATGATTCATTGTCTGTCTGGCGAAGACAATCGTTTTTCCGTCCGGAGTCAGGCTGAGCGAGGACAGGTTGTGCCCCTCCAGGACCCGTTCGACCTTCCGGCCGTCGACCGTGACCCGGAACACGGCCGTCCGGCCCCGGTCCTCGCAGACGAAGTACAGGGCCGCGGAGTCCGCGGTCCAGATCATTTCGCCGACCGAACGGTCCAGGGTTTCCGTCAGGTTGACCGTGGTCCTCGTCTTCCGGTCGAGGATCAAAAGGCTTTGCTTGTCCGCCTCAAATCCGGGCCGGGTCATGGCCAGGTAGGCGAGATACCGGCCGTCGGGGGAGTAGACCGGCGAATGGTCGTTAGCCTTGTTCACGGTGACTTGCTTGATCTCTCCGCCGGCGGCCGGGACGAGGAAGAGGTCGTTGTTGGTCCCCAACCCCTTCTTGAATTCGGGGTCGATGTTGCGGACGAAGGCGATTTCCGTCCCGTCGGGGGAAAAGGCGTAATCCTGGTTTCCGCCGAGAGCGAGCGGCGGAGTGTCGAAATCCCCGGGCGTGACATCGACGGGAGCGCCGCCGGAGGCGGGAACGACGAATACGTGGCTCCGCTTTCCGTCGCTCCAGGCGTTCCAGTGCCGGACGAGGAGCGTATCGAAGAGACGCGCCTTGACCTTACCCGATTCCGCCGCTTCGCTTTTAGCCTTGTTGGCCGCATCGTCGGCCGCATCGGGATAGACCGACGAGACGAAGGCCAGGAGTTTGCCGTCGGGCGACCAGATGACCCCGGACGCGCCGGTGGAAAGGTTCGTGAGTTGGATCGGTTCGCCGCCCTCGGGAGCGACCGTCCAGATTTGAGGAGTTCCCCCGCGGGAGGAGATGAAAGCGATCCGTTTCCCGTCGGGAGACCAGCGGGGCGTGTTGTCGGAGGCCGGACTCGGCGCCAGAAGGCGCGGTTCGCCGCCGGCGACGGGCACGATCCAGATGTCGCTGTTTCCCTTATTCGCTTCCTTGTCCATGACCGTAACCGTGGCGGCGATCCATTTTCCGCAGGGGGAAAGCCGGGGATCGGCCAGGCGTTTGACTTTGATAAAGTCGTCAAACGACAACGGCTTCAGGTTTTGGGCGGGGAGAGTCGCAAGCGAAAGCCCGGCGGCCAGGAGAATTGCGAGGGTGTTTCTTTTCACGGAAGGTCCTCCTTTATCTCAATTGAAAAGCAAGACGGAATTATATTCCATTATTCCATTTTATTCCCATCTTTCCGACTCAAAGGTTGAAAAAGCGGGAAACGCGGGCCGGGCCCGGCAGGAGGAAAAGATTGGCGCAAGGAATGGCCGTCGTCGTCGGGTTGACGCGGGTCGACCCGGTTTCCTACAACGGCTGCTCCATGACTTCGGGTTGCTGGGGCGCCGAGGACGATGTCGACCGGGTCGTTCACCTGGTTTCCGCCTTCCAATTCCTGAGCGTCGGTCTGAAAACCGGCCAAGCGACGGCGGACGCCGTTCTGGGCCGTTTGGACCGAGCCGCTCGGACGACCCGGCCGGGGGACTTCTTTTTTTTCTATTTCGCCGGCCACGGCCAACAACGTCCCGACTCCGGAGGCGACGAGGACGACGGGTTCGACGAACTGATGCTGGCCTACGATCGTCCGCTCGACGATGACGAGCTCGGCGAGCTCTGGCGGGAATTTCACGGAGGCGTCCGAATCCTGGCGGTCAGCGATTCGTGCCATTCTGGTACGGACTTCAAATTCTCCGGCGGCCGGAAGCGGGCCCCGGTTCAGCCGCCTTCAGTCCTCCGGCCGTCTCTCCCTCCGATGAGAGCGTCCATGATTCATATCGGGGCGGCCCGGGACGAGGAATCGGCCTTGGCGTATCGCGGCGGCGGAGCGTTCACTCTCGCCTTTTGCGCCGCGTTTTCCAAGGATTTCCAGGGAGGGTACCGGGACCTGGTCCACGTGATTTCCGCGAGCCTCTTCTCCCAGCATCCCCGGATCGATCTCTACGGCCCCGGCGCCGAAGAATTCGTTCGCGAGAAGCCCTTTTGGATTGGGGAGGAGAAGTCAACGTCGGCCGTGAGGCGAAAATCGGGCCCCCGGCCGGTCAAAATGAAATGAAGCAGAATCGTTCGCCGGAAAACATGAACAAAAAGAATCGGCGTCCGGGGGGTCCGGAAACGTGGCCCGGACGGGAGGATGGATGACGGCCAAGAGGTGGGTGATGGGAATAGCGGCGGCTTGGGGGTTGATGACGGGGTGCAAACCGGCGCCGGTCGGCCTGGGACCGTTCCAGGCCCCGGCGTCGGAGCAT
Organism: uncultured Eubacteriales bacterium; assembly: GCA_964430165.1. Taxonomy (GTDB): domain Bacteria; phylum Acidobacteriota; class Aminicenantia; order Aminicenantales; family UBA4085; genus JAAZPG01. Next base: position 23,694 of record CAYSGA010000001.1, on the reverse strand, counting down.
CCGGGGGGGCTGAGGTATTATCTCGCCAGGGATTTCGTCGTCGTCGAGGCGAACGTGACGGAATTCGTTGAAACCAGGGTGGTTTCCGACGGTGGAAAACCGCTGAGGGAGGAAACGGAAACGGGGATCTCCTCGACGAACGCGTCCGTTTCCCTCAAGACGTCGGCCGACCCGGCGAATGTTTATTTCCTCGACGTTGTTCCCCGGGGCGCAAGCGACCAATCCATGGCCATTCGCGTGGGGGACAACGGCCTTTTGAGTTCCGTCGACTTCGTCTCGAAAGACCGGTCGGCGGAAATTCTTGTTCAGGTCGCCCGCGTGGTTGGGGAAGTCGCCGGGGCGGCGGCCGGATTCCGGGGATCGCCGGGCCTTGATCCCGGAGGCGTCGTCCGCGCACTCGCGCCACCGGACCCGGAAAAACCGTCGACGGAAGATTCGGAACGGCGTAAACGGCGTCTGGAATCTCTTTCCCTCGAAGCCTTGTACTTTCTCCAGGAATCGGCGTCCGCCGGGGAACTTTGGGGGGAGGTCGATCGCCTCGAGGACGAGTTGTCCGACCGGAGGCGTGCCCTCCGCGGTCCCACGGACGAGGCGGTCGAGGCCTCTGAACCGGCCCGGTATTCCCTGGCCGAAAAACGGGCCGAGTTTCTCGAAGGATCGATCCGGTTCCTGGAAAAGCAGGCCGAGCAGGCCCGGACGGTCTTCGCCGCGGCCGCAAAAAAGTTCGCCGCGGCGGAGGGATTCGGCCGGACGACACGGGAACGGACGGTCCGGCGACACCTGGAAGTCACGGAACTGCCGCCGTCGGCCGTTTTAGCCGGCGTTTCCGACGAGGGTCAGGTCGTCGCGGCCCTCGAAAAAAAATTTCCCAGGGCATTGGACCTGTACCGGGAGACGGGAATCGTCGTCGTCTTTGACCCGGCGCTCGTCCTGCCGGACGGCCCGGTTCAACCGGCCGTCGGGCCGGCCCCCGCAAAAAAAAAGGAGGTCCGGGTTTATTATCGGGAACCGATTCCGGGTTTTCTCCGGATTTATGCCTGGCTTGATGCGGCCGACCGGGAGGCCAAGCGGTTTCGCCGGGTTTTCGCCCGGCTGGACGAGAAACTGATCTTCGTCCTTCATCCCGGGACTCCCGTTCTCAACGTTGGTTATGACCGGAAAGCGTTTTCCTCCCGGAACATGCAGCTGGTCATCAACGGCCAGGGCCGGGTCGTCGGCCTCTCCAAGTCCGCCGCTTCGGCGTCGGCCGCATCCGCGGCGGGCGCGGCCTCCGCGCTTGCGGCGGTCCGGGACGTCGTCGCCGAAACGTTGGGGGATGCTCAAGACATCGTCGAAGCGCTGCGGAAATTGTCCCTGGGAGATCTCGAAACACAGGTCGAGCTTTTAAAACTCCAGCTGGAAAAGCTCAAGAAAGAATCGGAAATCGAGAAATACCGGAACCGGACGGCTCCGGAAGAATAGACCTTCTCCTTATTCCAGGGAGGAGGCGGGCTTGTCGGCTTTTCGAAAAACAGGGTGCCGGGCGGCCGCCAGGTTGACGATGCGGCTGCCCATTTCCCCGTAAGAGTAACCCACTTCGGCCGCGGCGTAAGTCATCGAGGTCTGCGGGTTGATATCGGGATTCGGGTTGACGTCGATGACATGGAAGACCCCGTCGAGATACCTGAGGTCGATGCGGCCGTAATCCCGGCAACCGGTCGCCCGGTAGGTGGCCAGCACGATTCGCTCGATTTCTGCCCTCGCCCCGGGTTCCAGTTCCGCCGGCACGCGCAGGTCGATTCCCTCATAGAGGCGGGATCCGGGAACGTACTTGGCTTCGTAGGTGAAGAGGCGGTCGCGGATGTCCGTCATCCCGCCGTAATCCATCTCGGCCGCGGGGAGCATGGCGGCCGTTCCGTTGCCCCAGGCCGCGCAGTGAAATTCCCGTCCGTTGATAAACTCTTCGACCAGCGCGGGCTGTTTGTGATTGTCCAGGATGTAGGCCACGCGGTTTTCGAGCTCGACCGGAGACGTGACGACGGAATCGGCCGAGATACCGATGCTGCAGTGCTCGTGGGCCGCCTTGACGATGGCCGGAAAAACGTTCCATTCTCCGGCCGCGGGCGTTTCGAAGACGGCCCAGGGCGGCGTGGGGAGATTCCGTTCATCGAGGATGCGTTTTACCCGCGGCTTGTCGTGGGGCGGGGAAAGCACGTCGTACGGCGAGCCGGTGAAGACGAATCCTAGCCGCTCCATGACCGAAGCCACCTCCGGTTCGCTGTGGGGGATGCCGGGGATCTCCTCGCACCAGTTGAACACGATAAATTCCCGAGGATTGAAAGCCCTGAGCCGGTCGGCGAGATACGCGTCTTCAACCGCCAGGACTTCGACGGGATGGCCCAACGCCTTCAGCGCGTCGCCGAGCGTCGAGACATCCAGCTCGGCTTCCTGCTTCTCCTCCGAAGTCCAACCGGGATCCATGTTGTGGAGCAGGAGAACGGGCAGGTCCCGCCGCAGGTTATCCATGGGAACATCTCATCGTCAATCGTCCGATGACTTTTTCGGAAAGAGCGGACTTCGCCCAGAAACAACTTTTTCGTCCGACTCTCTCTTCCATAACCCGATCATAGAATAACAAAACATCTCCGCCCGACTCAAGCAGAATAAAAAATATTTGAATATTCATTTGGCGATCGCCCGCGACGGTCCGGTTTGTTTCGCGCGGATGATCCCCCCCAACTCGCCGGGTCAGATTTCCTCTTCGGGGGAGGGGAGAAGAATCGCAAGAATATGCGGATCCACGAGGACGCTCCTTTTTTTGAAGCCGCAATTTTCTCAAGCCGCAACCTCCCGTCGAGAAGAGAAAAAGTCCGTTCCAAATTTGACATTGCCGGGCCGCCTTTCTATAGTAGGGGGCTCTCGAACTCACCACGAGCGACCATAAAATAAAATGAGCGGACACGACACCCATCCTCGAACGGCCCTGGGCGAGGCGATCCGCCGGGCCTACCGGTCCGGCCAGGAGGACGAGGCCCTTGAACCCCTGATCGCGACGGACGAAGCCGGTCGGCCGGTCGGCCGGGTCGGCCCGGGCGACTCCCTCATTTTTTACGATATCCGCGGCGAGCGGGAGGTTGAGATCACCCAGAGTCTCGTTGACCCGGATTTTGCGCATTTCCAGACCGCCGGCGATTTGAAACTCCATTACACGACGCTGATCGAATACGCTCCGGGCCTTCCCGTCCGCGTCGCGTTTCCGCCCGAGAGCAAGCTCCGCAACACCCTGGCCGAGGTCGTCGCCCGCGCGGGGCTTTCCCTCCTCAAGGTCTCTGAATCCGAAAAGGCGATTCACGTCGGCTATTTCCTCAACGGCAAGAGCGAGGACGTGTTCCCCGGCGAAAACCGGGTGGTCGTCCCGTCGCCCGAGGGAGTGGCGTATTATGACGCCGTTCCGGAGATGTCCGCAGCCGCGGTCATTGACGTGGTCTCGGCCGGCGCGGCCGACCAGGTCCATGCCCTGGTCATCGCCAATCTCGCCAACGTCGACGTCGTCGGGCATATCGAAAACAGGTCCGCCATCATCAAGGCCGTGGAAAGCGTGGACACCGCCCTGGGACGGGTCGTCCGGGTCGCCCGGGAAAACAGGGCGACGCTTCTGGTCACGGCCGACCACGGGACCGTCGAGGATTGGCTCTATCCGGACGGCAAGATCGACACGGGACATACGAAAAGCCCAGTCCCCTTCATCTTCGCCGATTTCGCCGCGCCGGCGCTTCCGGGCGTAACGCTTCGAGAAGGCGGCGAGCTTTCCGATGTGGCCCCGACCATCCTGGACCTTTTCGGTCTTCCGAAGCCGGGCGAGATGACCGGCGAAAGCCTCTTCGGTTCGCGGGGGGATGTCGTGCCGCCGCGGCGAAAAATCATCCTCCTGATTCTCGACGGCTGGGGATTGGGGCCGGCCGGTGAGGGTAATCTCATCGCTGCCGCCTCGACGCCGAATTTCGACGAGCTGTGGGAGGCCTGTCCTCATACGAGCCTTCAGGCCTCGGGCGAGGCCGTCGGAATGCCCCCGGGAACGGTCGGCAACTCCGAGGCCGGCCATCTTCATATTGGAGCCGGGCGCCGAGTGTTTCTGGACCGGGTCCGGATCGACCGGGCTGTCGCCGACGGCGGTTTTTATCAAAACGAGGCGTTCGTCGAGGCGATGCAACAGGCTCGAAAAAAGGGGCGGGCGCTTCACTTGATGGGCATCATCTCGCATTACAGTTCCCACGGGACGATCCGTCACCTGTTCGCGCTGTTGGAATCCGCCCGCCGGCAAGGCCTCCGGGACGTTTATATCCACGGCTTCCTGGGCCGGCGGGGTGAGCGCCCCGAAAGCGGCGCGCTCTATGTCGAGAAAGTCGAGGATAAATGCCGCGAGCTCGGCGTGGGCCGGGTGGTCACCGTGCTCGGGCGGTACTGGTCGCTCGATCGCGAGGAAAATTGGGACCGGATCGAAAAAGCCTACCGGGCCATGGTTTTCGGCGACGGCCAAAAAGTGCCGCCGACTCCCTGGGCCTGAGGTCGGGAACAAATTCCTTCCGATTTCGTATAAATCAGCGGAAGCGCTTATATGAACATCGAGCTTCAGGACGTCCGGTTCAGCTACGGACCGGTTAAGGCCCTCGACGGCGTGTCGCTCCAAATCGGGGAAGGCGCCTGCGGCCTTCTCGGCCCCAACGGCGCCGGAAAAAGCACCCTCCTGAAGGTCCTGCTGGGTTTTCTCCGCCCCGACACCGGTGAAGGACTGGTCCTGGGTCACGACATCCGGAAGGATTCGTTCGGCATCCGGCGGGTCGTCGGCTACATGCCCGAGGACGACTGCTTCATTCCCGGCCTCGATGCCGTCGCCTTCACCTCCCACTTCGGCGAGCTTTCGGGGATGCCCCGGGCCGAGGCGATGAAGCGGGCCCATGACGTTCTCTACTACGTCGGGCTGGGCGAGGCCCGCTACCGGCACCTCGAGACGTATTCGGCCGGGATGAAACAGCGCCTGAAGCTCGCCCAGGCGCTCGTTCACGACCCGAAAATCCTATTCCTCGATGAACCGACGGCCAACCTCGATCCCCAGGGCCGGACCGATATCCTGGAATTGATCGCCGATATCACCTCGAAAAAGGACATCCACGTTCTGATTTCCTCGCATATCCTGACCGATATCGAAAAAACCTGCAGCTCGCTCGTTATCCTGAACAAGGGGAGGGTCGCGGCCCAGGGGGAACTCGCGGCCTTGCGCGAAGTTCAATTCAGTTTGTACGAGATGAAAGTGAAAGGAGAGGGCGGAGTCTTTTTGGACGCCCTCCGCCGCCGCGATTGCCGGGTCGAGGAAACCGAGGACGGGGTCGTCAAAGTCTACCTGCCCGCGGCGATGAACCGCCGGGAAGTTTTCCGTTTGGCCGAGGAATCCGGCGTCCAAATCCGGCATTTCGTCAAAAGCCGGACTTCGCTTGAGGATTTATTTGCCCGGACGGTGGGAGTGGACTGATGGCCATCGCCGAGAGGGGATATACGCATTGGCCGGGGAGCCTGGAAGCCGGCCGCCGGCCGTGGAGGGTGATTGCCGGCCAGGCGATCCGCCTGGCCTGGAAGCGCAAATACTTCAAATTGATCCTCTTCGGCTCGCTCTTTCCGGCCCTCGTCTTCGCCGGCGGTATCTATGTTTCGGAACGCCTGGAGGATTTTCGGGAAATGCTCAAGGGAGCGGATAAATTCCTCCAGATCAATCCCGCTTATTTCCAGGCATATTACGGATCGAGTTTTCTTATTTTCATGATGCTGATGATCATGGTCGGGAGCGGGTCCGGGCTGATTGCCGACGATCTCCGCCATAACGCCCTGCCTCTTTATTTTTCCCGGCCTCTCCGCAAACGCGATTACATCGGGGGAAAATTCGGCGCCCTGGCCTTTTTTCTGCTGCTCCTGACCCTGGTCCCGGGGATTCTGTTCATCTTCCTGAAATTGCTCTTTGCCGGGAACTTCGCCCTCCTAGCCGATTATCCCTGGCTGCCGCTTTCCTTTGTCGGCTGGTCCGTGTTCATCTCCTCATTTTTCTCTCTGTATACGCTTCTTCTCTCTTCGCTCGGACGAAACCGCCGCTACGCCTCTATCCTGATGCTGGCCGCGTATTTTCTCTCCGACGTTTTTTTCGGGATCTTCTTCGGGATTTTCCACGAGCCCGCGTTCTGCCTTTTTTCCATTCAGATGAATCTTCGGCAATTGTCCGCCGCCTTCCTTGGCGCCAACCCTCAGTTCAACGTCCCCTGGATTTATTCGTTCCTGGTTCTATCCGCGGTGATGATCGCGGCCGTCCTTGTCCTTCGCCGGAAAATCCGGGGGGCGGAGGTGATCCGATGACTTCGGAAGGGATTGCCATCCGGGCCGACAAGCTCGGCAAGTGGTACGGCAACGTGCTCGGATTGTCCGACGTCTCGATCGAGATTCGGCCGGGCATTACCGGCCTGCTCGGCCCCAATGGAGCCGGCAAGTCGACGTTCATGAAGCTGGTCACCGGCCAGCTCCGGCCGAGCATCGGGACGGTCACGATCGACAACCAACCCGTCTGGAACAACCCGGAAATCTTCAGGCGCCTCGGTTTCTGCCCGGAACAGGACGCTTTCTATGAGGACACGACCGGCCTGGAATTCCTGGCCGGCCTGCTGGACCTGCACGGGTATTCTCCCTCCGAAGTCCGGGAGCGGGCGGCCCGAGCCCTGGCTTTCGTCGAATTGACGGAGGCCTCGAATAGGCTGATCCGCGGCTACAGCCGGGGAATGCGGCAGCGATTGAAAATTGCCCAGGCCACCGCCCATGAACCCGAGATCCTCATCCTGGACGAACCGCTGAGCGGCCTCGACCCGTTGAGTAAACGCAAGGTCATCAGGCTGATCAAGGACTATCGGACCGAGGGACGGACGGTCCTCGTTTCGAGCCACGTCCTGCCCGAGATCGAGGCTTTGACTAAGTCGATCGTCCTCATCCACCAGGGAAAGATCCTGGCCGAAGGCGATATCCACTTCATCCGCGACCTCATCGACGCCCACCCTCATATTGTGGCCGTCAGGACGGGCGACGGCCGCCTTCTGGCCGGAAAGTTCGTCGGGGAGGAATATGTCATGAGTGTCCGGTTCGACGAGGCGGAGGGGACGGTGCTTTTCGAAACGAGGAACCGGGACCGGTTCTTTGAGCGTTTGACCCGGCTGGCCGCGGATGAAGGGGTAGACATCGAGGAAATCACCTCGCCCGACGACAACCTCCAGTCCGTGTTTGATTATCTCGTGGGGAAATAAGATGTCGCTTGCGCCGTACCTCGCCGTCTACCGGTTCACCTCGAAACTTCTCCGTCGGTCCAAGCGGACCAAGGTCTTCGTCGCCGTGAGCTGTCTTCCCGTCGTCCTGGCAATCGTTCTCCAAATCAACCGCCTCGCTTCGCCCGGCCGCGGTCTGGATGGTCTGAGCGTTTTTTCCAACGTCGTCATGGGCTTCTGTCTCCAATTCCTGGTCCTTCTGCTTTCCCTGTTTTTGGGAACCTCAATCATCGCCGACGAGGTCGAAAATAAAACCCTGACGTACCCCGCGACCCGGCCGGTCTCCAAGACGGCGTTCATCCTCGGAAAATTCGCCGCTTCGGTTTCCTTCCTGCTGGCCCTGGTTCTGACCAGCACGGTCGTTTCGTTCCTGATTCTCATGGCCGACCGAATGTCCTACGGGGCAGCCTGGGCGTTTCTGGGAAAAAGCCTTGCGGCTTTGGGTTTCGGGACGATTTGTTACACGGCGCTGTTCACCCTGGCCGGGACGTTCCTGAAAAAATCGATCCTCTTCGGGTTGCTTTTCTGCTTCGGCTGGGAAAACGTCGTCCAATACTTTCCCGGCATGACCCAGAAGTTCACCATCATGCACTACCTGAAGTCGCTTCTTCCGGGGATGAGAGCCGGGGTGGAGGGGACGGACGGAGCCGGGGTGCTGAAATTTCTTCTTTTTCGACAGGAACCGACCCCGGTCGTGACGGCCGTGACTACGCTCGTCGTTCTCACGGCCGTTTTCGCCGGGTTGGCCTGTTGGGTCTACTCCCGGAAGGAATACCTCTTCGACGAGTGAGGGCGGCGGGCCGCCCGACGGCGTCGCCGGCCGTTCTTGAAACCCTCGAAGCGGAAATATTTTTGTCCGATACGATATTCTTCGACCATTTTCAGCACAAGGGCAGTCGGGCGGGTCTTCGAATTGTCGCCGGGACCGAAGGGCATATCCGGCCGGTTGCGTTCTGCTCTCGAAGAAGCGCCATCCGTTCCCATTCCCACCCGGCCATCGGAAAAAGCATCGCTGAGGAGTTTCTTTTTTGGCCGTGGCGGCCGGGCGACGGCGGCCGAAGGGCTACCGAATGTAGCCCAGCGACTTCAACTGTTCGATGCTCTTTTTGTCGAGCTTAATATCGACGTAGTCAGGGTTGAAGCGCCTGCAGTCCTGCTCGAACTTGAAATAGCTGGCGGCCAGCTCTTTGGCTTGAGGCTGGCTGCCGGCATAGATGTTTTTGGCTTCTTGGGGATCGGTTTTTAAATCGAAAAACAAGTTGCCCCAGCCATTGGATTGATACATGTATTTAAAATCCTTGAAGATGGAGGCATAATGAACGATATCTTCGCGGTCCGCCCTCTTCAAATGCAGGTGGGAATAGAGGTGGCGGGGTTCGCTGGCGGCTCCGGAATTTCTCAACTGGGGGCCCAGGTCCTGTCCGGCGAGATGTGGGATCGTCGCGAATCCCAACAGCCCGGTTAGGGTTGGCAATATGTCCAAGGTGGACACCGCATCCGGAACCTTACCGGCGCTCACGCGCCTGCCGCCCGGATAGTAAAAAACAAGCGGGACATGGATCGTCGTATTGAAAAGGGATCTCCCGTGACCGTAAAAACCCTTTTCCATCATTTCTTCCCCATGATCGGCGGTGATCACTATCAGGGTGTTTCGCTCCCAGCCAAATCGGTTGAACAGCTCCCTGATGCAGTCATCGACCAACGTCAGTTCCTTGTCATAGAGAAGTTTAAAATCCTTGATGCGCTCACCGCTCCGTTCCCCCTCTCCCAAAGACAGCTTGTAGGGGCGATGGGGATCGTTGTAATGGATGTAGAGAAAATATCGAGATGATGACTTGATCTCCTTCTCCAGTTCAAGCAGCTTCTGATTGATGGTCTTTCCGCCCCGATGGGTAAAACTTAAAAGCTTGTCAAATCCCTGCTCGAATCCTTGCCGGTTGGAAATATTGGCGTTGTCGCTGATGCCGAACGTCCGGTAACCGTTGGCTTTGAAAACCTCCGGCAATGTCTGCACATCATCCGGAATGCGGTTGATCTTGATAATCGGATTTTTTTTAATGATCTTTTTCTGCGCTTGCAACCCCATGATCACGCCGTGTTGAAAGGGGTAGAGGCCGGTGAAGATGGAGGCGGTGGCGGGGGCGGTCCAGGATGATCCGGCGTAGGCCTTTTCGAAGACGGTGCTTGTGGGGGCTAAGCCGTTTAGAAAAGGCATGGTGTCCTTTGGGTAGCCATAGAAAGGCAGCCGGTCGGCCCGGAGGGTGTCGATCACGATGACCACGACATTGGGGCGGGGATGTCGCGCGCAGGAGGAGATCGCCAGCACAACCAAGAATACCGTCAGGACACCAATTGAACGAGAGATGAATTTTTTCGTCATGCCACCTTATCATAGACGCAACCCCCCCCGTATTGTCAATATAGTCTTTGCCGGACGAATGGTGGTCTCTGTTGTTCTGGCAGGCACCTTGGCCGGGACCGTCTTGCTGCTGGAAATCCCGGGATATCGGCGGTTTGGTTTTCATCGCGCTTATGGGTATTATTCCGGCACCGGGCGCTCACCGGATGCTGCACAAATTCCACATCGAAGGGAAGGACTGATTAGGGCTGAAGAGGAGATCTACGCTAAGGTGGAGGGAACGAACCGGTCGTGTCAACGTCTGTTCGCACCAATTTTCGGCTATAATGTGACGCTCGTGGAGATTGTAAAATGACCCACTTCCGGCAATGCCTGACTCTGAACAGAGTAAAATGTTTTGTCCTGCTTCTCCCGGTTCTCCTGATCGGTCCCGTGAACTGTTCCCAAGAGCGCCCGCTGGCCGAGACGATCATCACCCACGCCAAGGTCTATACGGTCGACGCCCGGCTGCCTTGGGCGGAAGCGGTCGCCGTCAAGGGTGAACGAATTCTGTTCGTCGGTTCGACCAAGGAAGCCCTTCGATTTCGCGGGCCCGCCACGAAAATGATCGATGCCGGCGGCCGGCTCCTTCTTCCCGGGATCGAAGACAGCCACGTCCATTTCGTCAGCGGGTCGGAGAACCTGGCCAAGGTCGACTTGGCCGGGACACGGACCGTCGAGGAGGCCCAGGAAAGAATCCGCAAGTTCGCCCGGGAACATCCGCAAGCGGCCTGGGTTCAGGGGCGCGGGTGGATGTACGCGGCGTTTCCGGGAAACATGCCTCACAAGAAGGATCTCGATGCGGTCGTACCGGACCGCCCCGCGATCATGAGTTGCGCCGACGGTCACACGAGCTGGGTCAATAGCAGGGCTCTCGCCCTCGCCGGAATCGATCGCCACACTCCGGACCCCGAAAACGGGACCATCGTGCGCGGGCCGGACGGCGAGCCGACCGGAGCCTTGCTGGAAACCGCGGACTCCCTGGTCCTGAAAGTCGTGCCGCAGCCGACGCGCCAAGAAACCCTGGCGGCTCTCCGCGCGGGTCTGGTCGAGGCGGCGCGGTTCGGTGTCGTGCGCGTGCACGGCCTGGGAGGAGAGTTCGAGGTTCTTGACCTCCTGGACGAACTTCGTCGCGAAGGCGCCCTGACGGTGCGCATTTCGGCGTCGATGTGGGTCGAATTTCCTGGCTCGAGCGAGCGGGATTGGAAGGCATACGAAGACGCCCGCTCGCGGTATGACGACGAGTGGCTGTCCCTCGGCGGTATCAAGCTGATGCTCGATGGAGTCATCGACTCCGGGACCGGGGCCATGCTGGAGCCCTACGCCGGCCGGAGCGAAGACAAAGGGAAGCTCTTCTGGGATCCCGAGGCCTTCAAGAAAGCCGTCGTCGAAATCAACGCCAAGGGGACCCAGGTTTCAACCCACGCGATCGGAGATGCGGCCATCCGGCTGGCTCTCGATGCCTATGAACAGGGGGCCCGGGAAAGCGGGAATCCGGACCTCCGCAACAAGATCGAACATGTCGAGGATATCGCCGCCTCCGACATCCCGCGCTTCGGCCGGCTCGGCGTCATCGGCAGCTTTCAGCCGCTCCACGCCAACCCCGATCCTACCTGGATGGGGACCTGGGTCGAAAACGTCGGTCCGGAGCGCGAGCAGAGAGCCTGGGCCTGGAAATCGGTCCTCGACGGCGGCGGACGTCTTGCCTTCGGCAGCGACTGGCCCGTGGTGACTATCAATCCCTGGCTGGGCTTGCAGGTTGCGGTGACGCGCCAGGATTTTGAGGGCCGGCCCGCCGGTGGTTGGATTCCCCAACAGAGGATGCAACTTGCGGATGCGGTCTATGCCTATACCATGGGGGGAGCTTTCGCCATGCACCGCGAGAACGAAGAGGGTTCCATCGAAGCCGGGAAGCTCGCCGACATGATCTTGATCTCGCCGAATATATTCGAGGTCGAACCCAACAAGATTGCGGAAACCAAGGTCGTCCTGACGATGGTCGGAGGCCGGATCGTCTTTGAAGCCCGTTGAAGAGGATGGAATCGCCGGGCCGGCTGGTCGAATCTACTCCCCGAAGGAATGTCTCTTCGACGAATAAACTCTGCGAACGGCGCTATTTGATCACCGCGTCCTCTTCGATGTCGTCGATCACTTCCTCCGCCGACGGTTCTTCCTTCGTTTTCATTCCCTCGAGCTTGCTCTTGACCTGTTTTTCCATTTCCTGGCCGAGTTTGTTCAACAGATTCTCGGGCATGTCGATATAAATTTTAACGTTGTCGGGAGAGGAGCTGATTTCAATTTTGTTGAGAAACTCGCCGAGTTCGGGCTTCTCGGAGGATCCCATCGCCCCAAGGGCCTTGAACCCCGTCAGCATATCGGCGATTTCCTTGTTCTTGGCCGCGTCGGGCGACAACGCCTTGATCTCGACCTGCAGACCCTTATTTTTGTCGTCGACAAACATGGTCACGGCCTGGAGCGCCTTGAGGCTGCTGAGCATGGGTGTCGCATCGGTCATCTGTTTGACCTGTTCGGGAGTGAAGGTGGTGACGTTCCAGAGCAGGGCCGTTTTGTTGCTGGCTTTGACCAGCTTCATCAGCTCGGCGTTTTTCAAGGCCGATTCGGCCTTGCCGTTCATCACGTCGATGACGGCCTTGACCCCGGCTTCCGTTCCGAGGGCGACGTTGGAGGCGTCCAGGAACGCGCCGTACATCGGCGTTTCGTCCTTTCCGGGTACGGTGAAGATCGTCACGCCCTCATAGGCGTCTTCCTTGAAATCAGGCTTCTCTTGTTTGATTTGATCGACGATTTTGGCCCGGTCATACTTGAGATTGATGACCCCGGCCCCCTGGGGGATGGTTTTCCCTTCGGCGTTGGTCGCCTGGGACAGTCCGATTGCCGCGAAGTAGATGTCCTTCTGCGGATCCATCCCGAGCTTGGCGATCGTTTCCTGGTACTTGGCCGCATCGTCGCCGGTTTTCAAGGCCTTATCGACAAAGGGGATGTTCATCCCCCGGTGGACGTCGATCACGAAAACGGATTGGACGTTTTTCGGGATCAGGGTCAGCATATCCTCGGCGTTGGCCGAACCGGCGACGGGAATTCCGGCTTTTTTCCCGCAGGCGGCGAAGGCCATGACCAGAAGAACGAGAGTCAACAGACCGACAAAGGTTTTTTTCATGAAATACCTCCTCCTCTTAATACGAAACCCGACAGGGCGAAGTTCACCCCATGAATAACACAACAGGAGGGCAAAAGTAAACGGGGCCGGCGCCCGATCCCGACTCTTGAAATCGGCCAAGGGCTGGGATATAAAACCGGTGCGGGTTCGGCCGCAAAGGACGGATGACAATGGCGGAAACGACGCCTCTGGGGCGGTTGATCGAGAGCCGCCGGAGCATCCGGAAGTATCTCCCCCAACCGGTCGAGCGGAAAAAAATCGAGGCCTGCCTCGAGGCGGCCCGGCTGGCGCCCTCGGCCCAAAACGCCCAGAGTTGGCGGTTCCTCGTCATCGACGAGCCCGGGCTCAAAATCCGGTTCGCCGAAAAGGCCTTCTCCGGAATATACTCCACCACCCGGTTTGCGGCCGAGGCGCCGGTCCTTGTCCTGATTCTGGCTAAAATCGATTTTCTCACCCACTGGACCGGGCAGACCGTTCAGGGCATTCCTTTTTTCGCGCTCGATGTCGGAATCGCCGGAGAACACCTCGTCCTTCAGGCCGAGGAACTGGGATTGGCGACGTGCTGGATCGGCTGGTTCGACGTTCGCAAGGCCCGGCGGTTTTTCAAGATTCCCCGCCGTTACAAAATCTTCTCCTTGATCTCCCTGGGCTACGCCGCCCGGAGACCGCCCAACGAACGCGTCCGTAAACCGCTCGAGTCGATTGCCTGGTGGAACCGGTTCGACGGTTGACGTTTCTTATTTTTGCATGAAGCCGGCCACCGATCACCTTGCCGGCGAGGCCGCCGCCCGTCGAAGGCGCGGCTTCGGTGACGCTCTTGGCAGGATTCGGCCGATCGGGTATCATAGTTCCCTTCGGCGGACGACCCGATGCGCAATTCCGGATTCATTATTTTTCTTGTCATCGTCCTTTCGCTTTACGGTCTATCCAATTTCTACTTGCTCAAGCGCCTGGCCCGGGCCCTGCCCCCGGCCGGGGCAGTTCGGCTTATCGTCCTTATTTTTTCTGTCGCCTGGGCCGTTCTCTTCGTCGTCGGCCGGTTCCTTTTCGGGCATCACGTCGGCGAAGCAAGCGGAGCGGTGATCGCTTTCAGTTATCTCTACCTGGCGGTCTGGAACGTCACCCTGTGGCTCACTCTGGGCTACGACCTCCTCCGCTTCGTCGACCGGCGCGTTTTGTTTTTTCCTCCGCGAATGCGCGCGGACGCCGCCTCGGGCGGGGGAATCGCTTTCCGATACATCCTTGCCGCCGCTGTCGTTGTCTGCCTGCTGGGTGCTTGGAACGCCGCCCGGCCCCGACTCAGGACGGAGACAATCGACGTCGCCAAAGCGGCCGGGGGAGTTCGGGAAATCAAAATCGCCGTCGCCGCGGACCTTCATCTCAGTCCTGTCCTGCGGGGGCGGTTTCTGAATCGGACGCTGGCCAAAATAAAGGCGCTCGATCCCGACCTGGTCCTCCTTCCCGGGGACATCGTCGGGGAGGACACTCCGGCGGCCGACCGGGAAAAGATCGCCGCCGCCTTTCGGGACCTCAAACCTAAATTCGGCGTCTATGCCTGCACCGGAAACCACGAATATTACGGAGCCCTCGATAAGAACCTCGAAACGCTCCGCAACGGGAATGTCCACGTTCTTCTCGACGAGGCGGAACTCGTGGCCGGGTCGTTCACCATCATCGGCCGGAAGGACCCGACCGGCCGGCGGATGGGGGACTCGCGGAAATCTTGGAGCGCCCTCGTCGCTGGCCTGGACCCGGATATACCGCGGATCGCTTTGGATCATCAGCCGGTCAAATTAAACGAAGCCGTCGAGGCCGGGATCGATCTCCTGCTTTGCGGCCACACCCACAACGGCCAGATGTTTCCGATCACTCAGATCAACTGGTTCGTCTATGAACACAACCGGGGCCTGCTTCAAAAAGGCCGGACGTTCATCGACGTGACCAGCGGCGTCGGCACGTGGGGCCCGCCCGTCCGGATCGGGACGGTCCCCGAAATCGTTCTGATTACGCTTCGCTTTCTTCCCGGCTTGTGATAAATACCTTCGAGAGAGGAGCCGGCATGGCCGACGGATATTCAATCGAGACCTTCCGGGGCGATTATGACGAGCTCGAACGCATGGCCCACGCTTCCTGGCGGGATGAGTACGGGGAGGCGTCCTTCCCGAATTTCTACCGGCCCGCGTTTATGCGCTACCTGATCGAGCGAATCCCGGCCGAAAAGCTCGATCACGTCGTCGCCGCCTACCGGGGAGACCAAATCATCGCCTTTTTCCTGAACCTGCCGCAGAAATTTTCCTTCCAGGGCAAACCCTTCCGAGGCGTATACAGTTGTCTTCTGGTCACCCGAAAAGACGACTTGCGCCGGGGGGTGGCCCTCGCCGTCATCCGCCGGGCCCTCGAGATCAGCCGGCAATACGGCTATGATTTCGCCCTTTTCACTCTCGAGACGGGGCATCGTTCGACGAAAATGATGGCCAAACTCAAGAACGAAGGCCGGATGGAATGGATCCGCAAAACCGGCGTCGTCGGTCGGGTCCTCGACCTGCCGCAGGCGGCCTATTCCGAGCGGTTGAAGGGATATGAAAAAGCGGCCTTGCGGCTCATCGGCGCTCAACGGCCGCCCAAACGAACGGGCCTCCTGCCGCTGCGGGAATACCGGGCCGGCGACCTGGACGGATGCCTCGATCTTTTAAACGCCTACAAGGATTCGCTCCGCCTGGCCGTCGTCTGGGACCGGGAGGAGCTGGGATACGAACTGGAGTGTCCCGACGTGTCCCGGACCCTGGTCTACGAAAAAGACGGCCGGATCGCCGGCCTTATCAACTTTCTTCTTCACGATCACCTCGGCCGGACGATCGAACGCTGGGCCTGGGTCAATCACGTGGCTTTCCCCGGCCTCTCCAACGCGGAGCGAGCGGCTTTCATCCGGTCGTATCTCGTGGCGATCCAGGACGCCGGGTTCATCGGGACGGTCGAATGGAAACGTCGCAATTACCCGGCCAGGGTGTTGTACCGTAACCGGTTTTTCCCCTACCCGCGCGGCGTCAATCAAATGAGCTGGACCTTCAACCCGGACCTGTCGCTTTCGAATATCCCCGACGTCTACGAAGTCCAAATCTGAACGGGAGGCCTCCATGCGCATCCGCCGTTCGGCGGCAATCGCCCTCGGTCTTGTCTTTTGCGCCGCCGGCCTTCGGGCCGGGACGGGGCTCATCCCGCGGTTCGCCCTCGAGCCCTCCGATTTGACCCTCAGCCGCTCCGCCCGGGCGGCGACGTACTTCGATAAAACGGGGCCGAAGTTCGCCGTCCTCGGAACCGAAAGCGGTTTGTTCGAAGCCTGGGCTTATCCCCTAAAGCTTTTTCGCAACTTTGAGTTTTCCTTTTTCATCGGTTCCAGCACCCAGCCGATCCTCGGAGAGGATATCGTCCGTTACATCGATGTCACTCCGGCGGCGACGACGTTGACCTATGTCTTTCAATCTTTCACCGTCCGGGCGACCTACGTCACGTCCGTTTCCGAGCCCGGGGCGGTCATCCTCCTGGCGGTGGACGCGACCGAACCCCTGACGATCGTCTGCAGTTTCCTCCCCGTCCTCCAGCCGATGTGGCCCGCCGGAATCGGGGGGCAATACGCCTCCTGGGACGACGCGGTCAAGGCCTACCTGATTTCCGAGCCGACCCGAAAAAATCACGGTTATTTGGGATCGCCAGCCGCTTCGGGAATCTCTTATACACCCGCCCATATGCTGTCCGATACGCCCAATCAATTCAAAATCGCGGTCGACAAGCCCGACGAGGTGAAACAGGCGTTCATCCCGGTCGTGATGGCGGGGGGAAAGGGCGCCCGTAACGACATCAAAAAAATTTACGAGGAGTTGACCGCGTCTCCCGAGGCCGTTTACCGGGAAGCCGCGGAGCACTACCGGAAGCTCCGGGCGGAAACGCTTCGGATATCGACGCCCGTGCCGGAGATCGACCTGGCTTTCGAATGGGCCAAAATCGCTCACGACAACCTTTTTATCGAGAATCCCGACTTGGGGAAGGGGATGGTCGCGGGGCTCGGCGCGTCGGGGACCGGCGGTCGCCCCGGATTCGGGTGGTTCTTCGGCGGCGATGCGTTCATGAACTCCCTCAGCCTGGATGGGTACGGCGCCCTTTCCGGGGTCAAAACGGCCCTCCTCTTCACCCAAAAATGGCAGAGGGCGGACGGGAAGATGGCCCATGAGCTTTCCCAAGCCGCCGGCTATCTCAAATGGTTCGAGGATTATCCCTACGCGTATATCCACGGCGACACGACGCCCTTCTATATCGCCGCCTGCCTGGAATACTTCCGGTGGAGCGGAGACCTCGATTTTATCCGCGCGAGTTGGCCGTCCATCCGCAAGGCCTACGCCTGGTGCAAATCGACGGACGCGGACGGCGACGGGTTGATGGACAATTCCAAAGCCGGTTTGGGCGCGCTCGAATTCGGAGCTTTAACGGATATCAAGACCGACATCTTCCTGGCCGCGGCCGGGGGACGGGCGGCGTTCGCGATGCGGGAACTGGCCCGGGCAATAGAGGACAGAGAAACGGAAAAAACGGCCGCCGCCGATTTCGAGAAAGCCCGCCGGGCGTTGAACTCCGGGTTTTGGAACGAAGGGACCGGGCAATACGCCTACGCCTTTGACGCCGACGGCCAGCAAGTGGAGGAATCGACGCCGTGGAGCGCCGTCCCGATCGTCTGGGGATTGACGGAAGGGGAGAAAGCGGCCCGGGCCCTCCAACGCCTGGGGTCGGCCGACCTGACGACGGATTGGGGCGTGCGGATGCTCTCAAACCGAAGCGCTTACTACGAACCGTTGAATTACAATTACGGAGCGGTCTGGCCGTTCCTGACGGGTTGGGTCGCGGCGGCGATGTTTGAACGGAATTTCGTCCTGCAGGGATACGGCCTGCTTCGGGCCGCCGTCCGCCACACGTTCGACAACGGTCTCGGGTTCGTCACCGAGTTGTTTTCCGGAAACCTGAATGTCTGGCCGCAGGAAGGCGTCGCTCACCAGGGATTTTCCTCCTCCGGTGTTGTCTTTCCGCTTCTCCGGGGATTGTTGGGTTTGAGCGCAGACGCTCCGGCCGGGGAATTCGGCTTTTCTCCGCGTTTTCCCGCGGACTGGGAGGCGGTAAACGTCGAAAACATCCGGATCGGCGACGCCGTCCTGGACATCGAGTACCGGCGCGGGCCGACGAACGTCACGGCGAAGGTGCGGTGCCGGGCGAAGAATCCGGTGCGGATGACGTTCGCTCCAGTCTTCGGATTGGGGACCGGGATCGTCGGAGCCGCCGTCAACAAACGGCCCGTCCAACCGGAGGTCGAAATGAAGCCCTGGGACCAGGCGGTACAGCCGTTCCTCAGCGCGACCCTGACCGGGGAGGACGTTTTTTCGATCGCCGTCGCGCCGGCGTTTGAGATTTTGCCGCCGGAGAATCCCACCCGCACGGGAGAGACCAACCGCGGACTCCGGATCCTCCGCTGCGAACAAACGGCGAACGCCGGTCTGAAGTTGAGCCTCGAAGGCTTGGCCGGAACGGATTACTATCTGGACCTGGCCCGGCCGGATCTCGTCGGGGCGGTTTCCGGGGGGACGGTCGCAAACGGCCGGCTGAAGGTCCGGATTTCCGACGGCCGCGAAGGCGAATATCTCGGCCATACGGTGATTCTGGAAAAACGGTAAGCCCGCAACGATTCGAAACCGGCCGCGTTTAAATAAAGGAGTGATTTCCATCGACGACGAAAGAAAAACGAGGTTGATGCGGGGGGCCATTCTAGCTTTTTCCCTGGCCCTTCATGCCGTCGTCTTCTATTTTGCCCTCACCCTGCGGATCGACGTCAAGATCCTGAATTTCAATGAAAAGACGACGGACGTCGTCCTCGTTCCCCCGCCCCGGATCAAATACAAGGCTTCGCCGTCCGGGGAATCCGCCCGCCCTCTGGACGCCTCTGCCGAGGTCGCCGCGGCCGGGCCCGGAACGCCGGGGCGGCCCGCGTCCGGGGAAGAACGCCGCCGAGTCGGCGAGGGCGGGACCGCCGCCGGAGAGGGTGCTCCTCCCGGCGGAACAACCGGAGAGATGGTCGGCGGTTACGGCCGGGACAAGGAAGAGTCGCTTGCGTCCGGGTTTTCCCTGGTCTATCCGGCCGACGCGATGCTCAACCTGTCCAAATACGCCCAGATTCCCGAGGACGCCTGGCTTCGTCCTTTGCGGGAATTGACGAAGCCGGGAAGTTCTTTCTCCCGATACCTTCATCCGCCCGCCGGGACGCGCGAGGCGGCGATACCGGGGTCCGGCGGAAAAGGGATTCCGGGCGGGACCGGAACCCTGAAGCCCCTGCCGGCCGGCGTCGTGGCGGCCTTCGTCCCCGAAAACGTGAAAACGTTCGATCTCTCCGGCTGGGCGGACGGCGTCCTCAACGCCGTCCAAAGGAACTGGACCCTGGGGGTGGAGGCGTGGTCGGCCGAGTGGAGCGGCCGGGTGACCGTCACCGTCCTGGTGATGAAGAGCGGCGAAATGAACGGGATCGACGTCTCGGCCTCGTCGAACATCGCCCTCCTCGACGCCTCGGCCCTCCGGGCGATTGACCGCAGCGGCCCGTGGCCGGCCTTGCCGAACGGTTTTCCCGAGACGAGTCTCGAAATCCAGCTGGTGTTCCAATATGGGCTTTAAGAAAATCGTTCTGGCCGCGGTTTTGACGGCCGCCGTCGTTTCGGGCGCGTCCGCCCAATGGCGGGAAATCGCGGCCCGGACCGTATCCGAGGGAGGCGATTTTCGGGCGCTCGCGGAGTTGATCGAAATTGATTATCCCGGGTTGCCGGAGGCCGAACGGCCCGAGGCGGCGGCGCTTCTGGCCTTTTGCGCGAAAAAGGACGGGGAGGCCGAAGCCGAAGCCCGCTGGATCATCGAATTTTTCGAAACCGGCCGGGCGGAGGATTCGGGATTCGCCTTTCTCGATTTCAACGGGCAGGCGATCGTGGCGTCCTATCTCAATCCGTGGCGGGCGAAGTATCCCTGGATTCGGGAAATCGCCCTTATTCAGGGGACCGGGAACGAAATCATCATCCCCGAAGGAACGCTGCCCCTGGCCGTGGAAATTTCCGTTCCGGCGTTTTTCAAGTTTTTCGAGGGAGACAAGGTCCTTAAGGCCGGCGCTTTCCAAGCGGGCTTCAACGTCCTCGGCCTGGACGCCAATGCCCTGTTCCGCGAATCCCGGCGGCGGACGTATTTCCTCGAGGTGAAATCGGGACCTCTCATTTTAAAGAAGCAAATCACTCTGGACGTGACCGTCTCCTGGCCGGTCACCCCGAAACCCAAGCCGCCGGAAGCCCCGAAGGTCGGCAAGCTGGCCCGGGCTCTCGGAACACCCGATCCTCCGCCTCCGCCGCTTCCGCCCAAGGTCCGGGAATACCGACTCGCCCTGTACGTCGGCGGCGACCTGCTGTTATCGAGTCAAAGACGCGAAACCGTCAAGCCGCTCGCGCTGGGCGTGAAGCCGTCCAACAACCCCATGTTTCTCAAGCCGGATTGGAACATCAAGCGGAACGACCCGTGGGCCAATCCCGGCCTCAACAGCTCCTTTTCGATTTTGGACGCGATCGGCATCGTCAGCGGGTTGCTCAAGGACCTGTTCCTGAAGAAAAAGACCGGCGACCCGGGAGCGCAACGCATCCGGACGGTTCAGGATTTGTCCCTGGACTTCAAGCTCCTGGACGCCGAGGGCCGTCCCCTCGAGATGCGGGTGGATATGAGGCTCGATTCGCGGGCCCGTCCCGTCGCCCAGCATAAAGCGGGGACAGGCCTCTAGCCCTGTCCCCGGATTTCAGATCTCGACCTTGAA
This sequence comes from uncultured Eubacteriales bacterium, assembly GCA_964430165.1. Classification (GTDB taxonomy): domain Bacteria; phylum Acidobacteriota; class Aminicenantia; order Aminicenantales; family UBA4085; genus JAAZPG01. Next base: position 2,926 of record CAYSGA010000001.1, on the reverse strand, counting down.
GACGCCCTTGAGGCCGAAACCGAAAACCATCGAGAGGACGAAAAAGGCGACCAGCCAATGGACGGTCCCGCCGAGCAGGGGGAGCCGCTGGGCCGGAAAGCCGATCTCGATTTTGACCACGGGGGAGTTTTTCGGAAGCGGTTTTTCGCCGGGGTAGAGGAACAGGTCCATGAACTTGCGGGCGCGGAGGGCGGCGACTTTCGCCGGCGCGTTTTGTCCCACGGAGACTGATTTTTCTACCGCCGTGCCGCCGACGTTGAACGTCAGACGGTGAAGGCCCGGCGCTTCGGCCCTGATCCGCCAATCCACCTCGCCTTCCTCTTCGATGCGAAGCGGCGGCGTTTCGACCACGAGGCCGTCCGACGATTGAAGAGAAGCGGTCGTCCCTTCCGCGCCGGCTTTCTCGGACAGCGTCATCTTGACGAGGGCCTGTTCGCCCGGGCGGAGCGAGGCCGCGCCGTAGCGCAGGTTAAGCTGGGCGAGGATGAGCAGGACGGGGATGAACATGACCAGCATCGGCCGGAGGGCGTGGCCCATGTAACGGAAGTTTGCCCCGAGGATCGCGCCCTGGGACCGGAAGGATGCGCCCGTGTCGTTCTTGAAAAGGCGGATTTCCAGGAGGCGGGCCTTGATTTGATTCTTCGCCCGCCGGATCGCGTCCTGGTTCGACGTCTTTTTAAAAATGAGGAGCATCACAATCCCGGTGACGAGGGAGATGACGATCATTCCCGGCCAGGGGCCGAACGCGCGGAAGGGCGCGAAGAAGCCGTCGAAGATAGCGCCGAGGATCGAATTCAGAACGCCCATCAGCCGATGTATCCGAGCCCTTTGAGCTTTTTCTTGATCTCGTCCTCGGTATCCGATTCCTCAAGGGAGGAGATTTCGCGTTCCAGGCAGTGCTGGACGAACTCCTCGGGCGAGGCGTATCCGGATAACTTGGCGAATTGGCGGACTTTGGACATGAGGTCCGCGTCGATTTTGATTTTTTCCGTGCCCATCGGCGTCTCCTAAAAAATCGGTTTTCCGACCATCTCGGCCGGGCGTTCGATCCCGAACGTCTGGAGGATGGTCGCTGTCAAATCATAAAGGGCGGGGGCTTCAGCCCGGATGGGGCGGTCGGTCAGCACGATCCCCGGCGTGACGTCGGCCGCCCCCATGTGGTCGCCGCTCCATTTTTCGGTGTTGTTTTCCAGAATCTCCCGGCCGGTCCGGCCGAGGGGGGACTGGAACGATATGCGGTAGCCGCGGTTGAACCCCAGGATGATGTCGGGCGCTTCGCCGACATGGGCGCCGGAATAAATGTCCCGGGCGACGGCGGCGTGGAGGATGACCTGTTCGTTCGTCTTCGGGTCGCGATACGCTTCGAGTTTCCGGCCGATCTCCCGGGCGAGCGCTTCCGACTCGGCTCCGGGGGCGACGACCCCTTCGCCTTCCCGGCCGCGCTGATTGAGGTAGAGGCTGTTGAGTCCGAGGCCGTAGGCCCGGGTTCTCGACCAGTCCGTCGAGGGGAATCCGATTTCGGTTTCGACTTTCTTGAAGGGGTTTTTAAATACGTGATAACCCTCGGACAGAAGCCAGGTGTTGAGGTTGAAACTGCGGTAATAGGGGTTGAAGCCGTGGTCAGACATCACGATCACGGATGTGTCCTTGTCGATCGCGGCCAGGGTTTGGGCCAGGATTTCGTCCGCCTGGCGGTAGGTCTTCTCGATCACGTCGCCGTATTCGGCGGCCAGGGCGGCGTCGAAGGCCGGATGGGCCTCGTCCTGCAGGCGCCAGAACATGTGCTGACGCTGGTCGGTGCTGGAGATGTAATAGAACAACAGGCCGGAGTCGAACCGGTTCAATTCGTATTCCAGCATCGCCCGGCTTTCTTCGAGGACTTGGCCGTCCTGGGCCAGGAATTCACCCTCGTCGAGAACGTTGTTGTCCAGGGCGCTCGTGTCGGCCGGGAGGCCCTTGGTGTAGAACGGGCCGAATTTTTTCTCAAGCTCGGCGGCGTAAGACTCCGGCGTGGAGAGCGGCAGGGCCGGGTCGGCCGGGTCGAGGTTGATGGGGGAGACGTAGAGTTTGAAATTCGGCCGGATTTCCTTGAGATAGAAACGGACCAGGCCGGTCACGCTTTGGGTCGGCATCAAGTGGAAACGGACGCGTTTCCAGCCGCTCCATTCCTTCTCTTTCAGGATGAACTCCTGGTCGGGAAGGGCGACCTTGGCTACGGCCGCGGAGGAGTCGAGGTACACCCGGAAATCGACCTCCGCCTCGGGCCGGTCTTTAAGGAACGTGTTGACCGGGCCGGGAAGCTTGGCGTCGACGCGGTTTCCGATGACGTAGGCGATATGGATCCGGCCGCCGCCGATGTCCTCGTTCAACTCCAGGGGCTCGGTCGTGTAGTAATTGAAGATTCCGTAGGACCCGACCAGGTCGGGCGTGCCCATGCCGGAAAACGTCCGTTGCCGGGTTTGGACGGGCGGGTAATTGGAGGGGATTTTGAAAATCGTCGCCGGGATGTCGTGATCCTCGAGAATCTGCCAGAAGGCCCGGCCTTGGCGCAGGTTACGGACCTCGCCGCCCTTGACGGGCAGGACGTACTTTCCGATCCGGACGGTCTTGACCGCTTCGTCCGTCGCCGAGGCGGAAAAAATCGGAATGTACGTTTTCGGGTCGCGGTGCATGAAATCGAAAATGCCGTGGCCGCCCGGGTTCATCCCGCTAATGCAGTTCGACCAGGCGACGGGGCTCTGCGGCGGCGTAGACGTGCCGAGACGGCGGAAGCCGCCCCGGGAGGCGAGCTTTTGAAACGCGGGGAGTTTTCCCTGCTTCATCCAGACGTTAGTGAGGTGAGGGTCCATCCCATCGAAGCCGAGGACAAGGACCTTTCCCCGGGTCGCCGACTTGCCGAAGGCTTTATGGACGAAATCGCCGTGTG